>NZ_JBSFJW010000010.1:0-246320 GCF_053598255.1 Streptomyces sp. NPDC001157 | reverse complement strand
ACCTGCGGCGCCTCGAACAGGTTCTTCACCGTGTCGCTCATGACCGTGGTGTACGACGAGCCGAAGTTGCCCGGGAAGTTCCCGATCGGCATGCTTGCCCGGTAGATGCTGCCGTTGTCACCGGCGAAGAACAGGTACATGTTCTGGCCGTCGCCGATCAGGGTCTGGTCGATCGGGGCGGCGCCGCCGGGGAGGCTGCCGGTGAACAGCGCCTGCGGCGCGGACCAGCTGTTGGGGTTGGTGGGGTCGCTGGAGGTGCGGTAGAAGAAGGGCCACTGACCCCACTGGGACGCCAGTACCCAGATGTTCTTGGGCGCGAAGTAGAACAGGGTGGGAGCGACCGTGCCCTGGTTCATCCCGGTCTGGCCGGCCGACGCCATGTCGGACCAGTTCGCGAAGGGGGCGAAGCCCATCGAACCGTATGACCCGGATTGGTTGACGGTCGAGCTGTAGACCAGATGCTTGCCGTTGTACGTCACGTTGGTGAAGTCCTTCAGCGAGACCCACCCGTTCGCCGGCTGCGCCAACGGACCGGTCGAGCTCCACCGGTACGTCGACGGAAGCGAACACGTGCTGCCCGTGCCGGACAGGCCGGTCCACTTCTGGTTGCCGGCGCCGGTGCAGTTCCAGAGCTGCACCGCCGTGCCGTTGGCCGTGGCGCCGCCCGACACGTCCAGGCACAGCCCGGACTCCACGCCGACGACCGTGCCGTCGGAGTTCACGCGCCACTGCTGGTTCGTGCCGCCGTTGCAGGACCAGATCTCCACCTTGGTCCCGGCCGCGGTGGCGTGGCCCGGGACGTCCAGGCACTTGTTCCCGTACACGGTCAGCTGGTTGCTGTCCGTCAGCGTCCACTGCTGGTTGGTCCCGCCCGTGCAGTCCCAGATCTGCAGGAGCGTGCCGTCGGCCTGGCCGGCGCCCGGCACATCGAGACACCGGCCGGAGCCGACGCCGCGTAAGGCGCCGCTGGTGGCGGCCTGAGCCGGGCCGGCGACGAGCAGCGCCGCCAACGAGACCAGGACCGCGACCGCGGCGGCGAGCACCGCAGACGGATGTCTGCGGCTGAAATGTCTTGTGCGCATGGAGACCTCGTAATCCTCGAGCAAGCGGTTCCGGTTGGCCCCGACTGGGGCTGTGCGGACTGTCGATGCAGTGCGGTGCATGTTCGCTATGTCGAACAAGGATCGAAGTGTCGAGCAACCGGATCATAGGGAACCCATGAACGGCGTCAATACCTCTCGCACGATTCGCGAGCAGAAACCTTCGCAGGCTGAAACCGGGCGGCTTCAACTTCCCTGGTGCAGCAGGATCTTGGAGTGAGTGGGAGATGGCGTGCGTGCGGGCCCCGGTGGAGGCCTGCGCTCTCGGGTATCTCCAGGTCAGAGGTGAGGCGGCTCGATCCGGCCGGTCATCAGGACGTTGTGGTTTGCGAAGAGGGTGTCGAGTGCGAAGCGTCGGCGGATGTACGCCGTCCATGCGGCGTTTCGGGGGCACCGAAGTGGTGTGGCCGCTGGTTCCGCACGGCCCCGGCTCACTTACCCCTCCCGGCCACCACCACGTCACCCGAAGGCAGAAGCTGCCGGAGTAGCGTGTGAGCATGGCGGAGTTCGCAGCTGTTCAGGTGAATCTGTGGTGCGACGACGTGGAACGCTGCGCTGCTTTCTTCCGCCGCCTCGGGATGCCCGAGCGCTTCCGCTTTCCGCCGGACGGCGAGCCGCACCAGGTCGAGGTGGATGCTGCAGGAGTGCGGATCGGCTTCAGCTCGGCCCGCGTGGGCGCCGAACTCTTCGGCATCGCCACAATTCCCGGGGAGAACACCGAGGTCGTGTTGTGGTGCGACGACGTCGATGGCCTGCACCGGACGGCACTCGACGCAGGAGGCGAACCCGTGACGAGCCCGACCGACTCACCGGACGGACGTCTTCGATACGCCTGGCTGCGCGATCCCGAGGGGCACCGCGTGAAGCTCGTTCAGGAGCGGCGCTGAGGGCCGCCCCGCAAGGTGCTGCACGAGTGCGGTACTGAGGGTTTCACCTCGGGTGACGGGACTTCGGCGGGTGACTCTGCCTGGTGGTGCGTCACCGCGTCTGGCGGCGCGCCCTTTGCGGCCACTTCACCGCTGCGCGAATCCGCCACCACAGCTTGCGTACCTCAGGAGTCTCAGTGGAGTAGGTGATCGGTGTCTTCGACCCGTAGTCGGGGCCGTGGCCCAGAGACTTGCCCTCGGGCGGGTACTTCTCATGCGGGGTTTGCGTCATTCGCCCTCCTACGGACGATACGTGCCGCAGTTCTTGCGCAGGTCGTTGTCGGACCGGGTCGCCGGGCTGGAGCCGAAAGCGGCCACACCCACCATGACAGGTGACGTTCCCGGCGGTGGACGGGCGTCGGTGAGTCACTCGCGGATCTGAGCGTTCCCTGTGGGATGCGTGTCACTGCTGTGCGTGTCACTGCTGTGCGCGTCACCGCTGTCCGCGCCCAGGCCCGCGAGCAGGCGCAGCCCGTCCGCGGCGGGGCTGCCGGGGTCCGCGGACAGCACCAGCAGCTCCACACCCGACTCGTCCGGTAGTGCGAAGTTCTCCTGGTGCAGTTCCAGCAGTCCGACCAGCGGGTGCCGGTACGCCTTGCGTCCATGTGTGCGGGCGCGCACGTCCGCGCGGGCCCACAGGCGGCGGAAGCGCTCGCTGCCCATCGCCAACTCGCCGATGAGCGAGGCCAGTCGGGAGTCCTCTGGATACTTACCGGCGGCCAGGCGCAGATGCCCGACCACGTCGAGCGTGCACTGCTCCCAGTCCGCGTACAGACCGCGCTCGGCCTCCTCGAGGAAGATGTGCCGCGCGGTGTTCAGGCCCGGCATCGGCCGGCCGTAGAGGAGCCTGGCGAGGCGGTTCCCCGCGAGCACGTCCAGGCGGTGGTTCACGATCAGTGCGGGTGCGTCGGCGACCAGGTCGAGAACCCGTAGCAGCTCCGGCCGGATCCGCCCGCCCGGTGCCTTGGCGCGGCGGCGGCGCTGCCGGGCGAGCCGGTAGAGGTGCTCGCGTTCGGTCTCGTCGAGGCCGAGTACGCGGGCGAGAGCGTCGAGAACCTGCTCGGAGGGCTGGGTCGCGCGGCCCTGCTCAAGGCGTACGTAGTAGTCGACGCTGACTCCGGACAGGTGCGCGACCTCCTCGCGGCGCAGCCCCTCGACCCGGCGGCGGCTGTCGGTGGGGATACCGGCGGCCGCCGGGTCGACCCGGGAACGCCGGGTCCGCAGGAAGCCCGCAAGATCGTCCATGTCCCCAGTATGGCCTCGGAGTTGCCCGTAAGGGTGGTCCTGCCGATACCAGGAAGTCCAGTCCGACGGAAGAGGAGCCCCTGAACGCCGGGCGTCGCGGCACCCAGGATCGAAGGCATCCGATCCGAAGGAGTTCCCATGAAGACGCTGATCGTCTACGCCCACCCGGAGCCGAAGTCGCTCAACAGCTCGCTGAAGAACCTCGCGGTGTCCACATTGGAGAGAGCCGGGCACGAGGTACGGGTGAGCGATCTGTACGCGATGAACTGGAAGGCGGTCGTGGACGCCGCGGACTACGGCCCCCACGCCTCAAGTCCGCTGAAGGTCGCGCTCGACTCGGGCCGGGCCTTCGACGCGGGAACGCTCACCCCGGACGTACGCGCCGAGCAGGAGAAGCTGCTGTGGGCCGACACCATCATCTTCCAGTTCCCGCTGTGGTGGTACACGATGCCCGCGATCCTCAAGGGCTGGGTGGACCGGGTGTTCACCTACCACTTCGCGTACGGCGTCGGCGAGCACAGCGACACCAGGTACGGCGAGCGCTTCGGCGAAGGCACCCTCGCCGGCCGGAGGGCTCTGCTGTCGGTGACCGCCGGCGGACCGGAGTCGCATTACTCCGCCCGCGGCATCAACGGCCCCATCGACGACCTCCTCTTCCCGATCCACCACGGCATCCTCTACTACCCGGGCATCGAGGTGCTGCCGCCGTTCGTGCTGTACGGCGCCGACCGGATGACCGACGAGGACTACCCGGACGTCGCCAAGGCCTGGGAACAGCGCCTGCTCACCCTGGACTCGACCGAACCGATCCCCTTCCGACGGCAGAACTTCGGCGACTACGAGATCCCCTCGCTGCACCTGAAGGAGGGCCTGGAGCCCGCGGGCCGCACGGGGTTCGGGCTGCACGTGCGCGGCTGACCGCCGGTCCGACACCTGTCACGGCCGACCACGCCGCTCACCGGCCCTGTACGTGCAGATACTCGAAGCGGCGCGGGCTTGCTATTCCTCGGAGTCGCCCCACCCGCGCCGCGCACTCGGTACAGGGGCGCGGTGCTGAGTACCGGTACGGCCCGCCGAAAGATTCTGCGCGGGGATGTCGATCCAGGCGGGCTCTGTTCGACGCAGGGGTGAGAGAAGGCCATCAACACGAGAGGTGAAGGCCATGCCCAAGGTCCGCGTACACAACGTGACGATCTCCCTCGACGGCTTCGTGGCCGGCGCGAACCAGCGACTGGACGCCCCCTTCGGTGACGGCGTCGGCTGGGGTGACGAGCTGCATGGCTGGTTCGTCTCCGCGGCGGAAGATGCCGCCGCGGGCAAGACCGGAATCGATGTCGACTACTTCACCCGCGGCGATCAGAACATCGGCGCCACGATCATGGGACGGAACATGTTCGGGCCGCAGCGCGGGCCGTGGGAGGACGAGTCCTGGAAGGGCTGGTGGGGCGACAATCCGCCCTATCACCACGACGTTTTCGTACACACCCACCATCTGCGCCCGACGCTGGAGATGGCCGGCGGAACGACCTTCCACTTCACCGACGAGCAGCTGGACACGGTGCTCCAGCGCGCGTTCGACGCCGCGGGCGGCAAAGACGTCCGGATCGGCGGCGGCGCGGCGGTCATCCAGCAGTATCTGCGCGCCGGGCTGATCGACGAGCTCCACCTGGCGATCGCGCCGATGCTCATCGGGCGCGGGGAGCGGCTGCTCGACAATCTGGGCGACGGGATCGACGGCTACCGGGTGTCCGAGCTGGTCAGCTCATCGACGGTCACGCACGCGGTGCTGGTGCGTCGCTGACGTGCGGGGTCAGGGGGCGCCGGTGGGTGTGCCGCCGCGGCCGCCTCGGTGGTTCGTCGGCGCGGCCTTGGACCTCGTCGCTGCGCGGCGGGAGCTGTAGGCGGGGGCCGGCAGCTCGATCCGGCCGGTCATCAGGACGTCGTGGTTGGCGAACAGTGCGTCGAGGGCGAAGCGTCGGCGGATGTACGCCGTCCAGGTCGCGTCCGGCAGGTCGCTGTAGGCGCTGACCATCCGGGCGCGGCCGGCCTGGATGAGGATCCACCGGGCCTGGTCACCGCCGGTCGTACGCCCGCCAAGGTCTCGCGCGAGCTGCCACAACTCGTCGCCGTCGTGGCCGAGTTCGTCACCGTCTGCGTGGACGACAGTGACGAGTCCGATGTCGCCCAGGCTGCGCTCGTCACTGGACTGAGTCGTGTAGGCGACGGTGAGCTTTTCGAGCGGGAAGACCGTCACGCGGCTGGTCGCGGTCAGCTCGGTCAGGGGCACGGGCAGGATCCGATCTGGCGCGGGGGGAGCGGGCGGGCCGACCTGGGGAAGGCCGGCCCGCCCTGTGGGGGAGGTCAGGGGAGTGCGCTCAGCAGCAGGGGCCGTCGCCGCAGCAGGCGGGCGGGTTGCAGTCGGCCGCCGTACCCCATAGCCGTTCGTCGACCTCGAAGCCGGCCGCGCGGATCTTCCCGACGACTTTCGTCATCAGGCCGCGGGTGCGGGTCTTGCTGTTGGGCTGGTGGTGCAGGAAGTAACCGAACTGCTCCTGGCACCAGTTGGCGTACCAGTCGGTGTGCAGGATGAGCGTGTGCCACCCGGGATCGACCTGCTGGGAGGGGGCCATGGTGGCGCCCTCGCCGGTCGAGCCCATCACATGGACCAGGGCGAGGGCCTGGTCCATGACGCGGTCGGCGACGCCGCGTTCGAGGCCGTACTCGTCAGCGCAGAAGGCGGTGAGCATGTCGAAGTCGGGGTCGGTGACGAGGGAGCGACCGGTACGCGTTGCGGTGGCGACGGTGGTGGTCATCGTGTCGCCTCCGTTGCGTTCCGATCCGGACTTGACGGGGTTGTACAGAGCACGGAATCACCTCACAGTTGGAGGACCTTCGGGTAGCCCTCTCCCTGAGTGCCGAATGCCTGTCGAAGCTCGGGGGGAGGGATTCTGCTTTCGCCGCCGAACGAGTGCGTGGGTCTGACCGCTTCCGATACGGCAGCGAAATTCCGTAAGAGCCACGGTCAGGCGGTGGCGTGCAGCGCCAGCTTTCGTCGGCCATTGGCGACAAGGGAGCGCACAGCTCCGGGGCGGCAGAGATCACCGTCGTATCGCGGCGGCACTGCCCAGTAGGTTCCGGGCGGTTCTCGACGGTCGATGCGAGGGACACCGAGGTAGGTGCCCGTACCCAAGCAGGGCGCATCCTCGTACTGGTCTATCTGCTGGATCACGCCCGCACCCCAGTTGATCAAGGCGTAGTAAGTGGCTCCCGTGGACCGGTGATCGTGGATGATGGGGCCTTGCAGCAACGCATCCAGGGTGGAGGCCACTTGGCAGGCGTCTTCGCTGCTGACGGCGGCGTATACGAGTTCGCCCGGCAGCCGAACCGCTGCGAAGAGGCCGCCCAGCGGGAGTAAGGCGACCCCTCGCGCCGACCACTCCGCGCGGGCCCGCTGCGGTACCGGATGCGCCCGGGCGAGCCATTCAGCGATCAGTCTGTCCATGTCCGCCGCCGTCAGCACGGCAGCTGCCGAGGATGGGCTGATCCGGATCCTTGCAGGCGCTGCAAGTCACCTCGGTCCCCAGCACTGGTGCTGCCTGCCGCGTAGTGCAGCGGAGGACTTCCGTTCTGCCCTGTGGCCACAGCAAAGTGCGGATCAAGGGCTGTTGCCCCTGTGCTGTTGCCCGGCGGCTCATCGCTGTTCTTGGAGACGACCAGGTGCCCTTCGTACCCGAAGAGTGCCATCGCTTCCCTGAGCTGTGCTCTCGCCTTGCTTGCCACGGCTGCTCACTCCTCGTAGCTGCTTTCCGTGACAATGACGCTACGAAGCGTGGAGAAGTGCCCTCAATAAACGTGCCAGAACTTGCCGACGATCACCCCAGAGAGTCGATGGCCGACGTGATCAGCTCGCGGGCTGCCGAGCCGTAGACAGCCAACTTCGAGAGTGCCGTGAAGGTCTGCGCGTACAGGTTGATCTCATGGGCCTGCGTGACAGTCAGGTGCGCGGAGACGAGCTCGACGTTGGTCACTTCCGCGTCGTACAGGAAGAACCCTTCCACAGGCCAGATCTGTGACCGATCGGCTGTCAGCGGGATGATTCCGAGGGAAACCGAAGGGAGGGAAGCGGCGGTCAGCAAGTGGCCGAGCTGCCCTGCCATGACCTCGGGGCCGCCGATGCGGTACCGCAGGGCGGCCTCCTCCAAGACGATCGCGAAGCTGTGGTTGCCCTCATGGATGACGTGCTGTTTGTCGAGGCGGACACGTACCGCTTCTTCCACGTCGTCGGCCAACTGCCTGCGATCGCGGATCGACTTCAGTAGAGCTTCGATGTACGGGCCGGTCTGCACGGGGCCCGGAATGAGCCAGGACGAGTAGATGCGGAAGCGGCGGGTGCGTTCCCAGAGCGGGACCACTGACTCTTGTGCACGTCGCAGCCCAGACCGCTCCATGCGCCGCCACTCCACGTACATGCCGTCGATGCCGCGCGCGGTCGTCACGAGATCGTCGGCAATGTGTGGCACGCCGCAATGCAGCGCCCATGCCCGGAGATCAGCTTCCGAGGGGCTGCGAGCGCCGCTCTCATATCGGGAGCATTTGGATTCGTGCCAGTCGGCGAGGACGGCCAACGCCCGCGCGGTCAGGCCGGCGTCGAGCCGGATTTCGCGCAGGCGCTTGCCGAGAGCCTTTCGGGCTTCGTGAACGCTTGAGGAAGGGGACGACATGATGTTGACGCAGGCCTCTTCCCCTACCGATCAGGCGAGTTGGTAGTCGGCGTGCGGGATGCCCAGATCCCAGACTCCTTCAAAGGCACTTGCGCACAGTTTGATCTCCTGGGGATCTGTGCTGAGCTCGGGGTCCAGCCATTCGCCCTCGCCATCGAAGTGGTTCACCAGCAGCAGGGATGAGTCGAACAGCCAGAAGTCGTTGCCGGGCAAGGCTATGCCGGTGGCCCTTCGCCGAGGAAGCCAGCGCACTTCTTCGCCTGCGGCGATGTTCAGGCCGTTCGTCACCTCGTGCTCGAACCGGATGTACTTGCTCACGGGTTCCGACACGATGCGCGCACGGCGGACCTTCACGCCCCGGCCTGTCGCCTCCGTGACCAGGGCCAACCAGTCGGCCCACCTCTCTGCCGGGTCGATGGCAACGCCAGCGGCCCAGTCGACGTAGGACGGGTCCGACTGCATGTAGGAGTCCCGCATCTCCAGGTGCACCGCCGACTCCCGGCAGTCGCGGAACAGTTCCTCAAACGTCGGAACCGTGCTCACGCTGTACCTCCAAGAAGAACTGAACCATGCGTCGAGGGATCTCCACGACGGACTCGTGGCTGGGGATGTCCATCTGGCCCAGTCGCTCGTCGTCCAGCACCTTCCAGCCTTGAACAAGGTAGGTGTTCTTCTCGTCGTCCAGATACACCGTGGGGGAGCCCCCGCTGGGGCTCTCAGGATCCTTGCCGAGCTTGCGCAGGGTCATGCTGCCGACCTCCGTCATGGGCGTGATCTGTATGCCAGAGCGTGCCGTAAGGGCGCCTGCAACGGACAGGAACTTGCCGGAACTTGCCAGGGGTGCTAGCAACCGCATCTTCCAGCCACCCGGAGTCTCATCCTCCCGGCCAGGGTGCTCTGAAGGGCCATGCTCGTCGATGCCCTTCGCTTGGCGCGACGAGCCATGGCCTGACGGTCGACTTCAGATGTGCTGTTCGGGGGGAAATCCCGTCCAGCGCAGATCGGTGTGCAGGTGCCGCATGTCGTTGGAGACGAGGATGGAGGCGGACCGACCGGGCGCGTAGCGGATGACCGTGAGTGCCGCGTTGCAGTGGTTGAGGCCGAGCCAACGCCACTTCGGTGCATGCATGGCGTCCCGGACGAGCCAGGCGATCAGGAAGTTGTGGGTGACGACAAGTTCGTGCCGGTCCTCTTCGGCCTCCACCGCCCAGGTGAACAGATCCAGAGCTTGGCGGGCCAGCGCAGATTCGTGCTTCCGCTCCTAGTCGGTGGCTTCAGCGAGGAGGCGGAGATAGAAGTCTGCTGATCCGGCCGGTAGCTCTTCTTTTCAGGTATGTAGGCACGTAGTCACCGGCGACTTCCGAGACGTGCAGAGGAACGCTTTTCAGTTGGTCGCCGATCAGGCGTGCGGTCTGTTCTGCACGCGGCAGAGGACCGTAGTGAACAGCTGTGAAGGGAATGTCCCGTAGGCGTTGGCCGAGCAGTGTGGCTTGCCGTCGGCCAGCCTCTGTTATCCCGCTCTCGTCCGGTAGTGCCTCGCCGTGCCGGACAAGATAGAGCTAGCCGGTGGCTGCACCGGTCATCTCACGTTCCTCTCACGCCCACTAGTGATCTTGTGCATCAACGGACGCGAGACCGGCTCGAGCCGCGACTCGCGGACTTCAGCTCCCCGCCGTCGGTCGAAGCAACCGCCAAGAAGCTGTCCCAGGCTTTCGCAGAAACCGTGAGGTGTTGGTGGCTAGGGCGCTTGGAGTCCCGCACGAGCACTCCGGACGACACGAAGGCGGCCTCGACGCATTCGGTCGTGTTGGCGCCGCTGTATGACGACTTGAACCAGGCGGGCTCGGAGACAGGCTGGAGGCCGATGGACATCTACAGCTCCTTGCGGGCGCGGTGGATCATGGCTGAGGACGCTTCCATGTCCAACGCTTGTGCGCGCAGGTACTCGAACGCAAGTCTGTATCGTTCCAGTTCCTCGTCCTTCTCCAGGAAGAGGGAGCCGGTGTGGAAGTCGACGTACACGACGTCGAGCGCCGGCTCCGTGCTCCCGATGATGACGAAGCTTCCGAGTGCAGCCCCATGGGCGCCCTTGGAGAAGGGAAGCACCTGAAGCGTTATGTGAGGTGACTCGTTCGCTTCGAGGAGACGGTCGAGCTGCTCCCTCATCGTTGCCGGTGATCCGACGACGCGGCGGAGCACGGACTCGTCGAGGATCGCCCACAGGTTCAGCGGCTTCGGGCGGGTGAGGATGTCTTGCCGCTTCATCCGGATGTCGACGAGCCTCTCGATCTCTGCCTGCTCCAGGGGTACTTCGTTGGCCTTCTGCAGCGCGGAGGTGTAGGCGCGCGTTTGCAGGAGACCAGGGACGTAGACACACGAGAAGTGGCTCTCGCGCACGGCCTCGTCCTCAAGGGTGAGCAGAAGGTTCATGCTCTCTGGAATGTCGTCGGCGAAGGAACTCCACCAGCCTTGCTGCTTGGCATCCTTGGCGAGTCCGACAACCGCGTTGCGCTCAGATTCGGTTGCGCCGTATTCGCGGCACAGCGCATCGATGACGATCCACTTGACGGGCCCGGACTGGGTTTCGTACCTGCTGACCGTCGCCTTGGATACGCCGACGAGCTGCCCGGCCTCCTCAAGTGTCAGGCCCTTTCGGGCACGCAACTTGCGCATCGTTGCGCCCAGTTGGCGACGACGGGTTGTGGTCCGTTCGGGCATGCGGCTCCTTCGCCATGTGCCGGGCGGCAGGCCCGGATATCCCCATCAGGCTAGGCAGTTGTGCAGCGCTCCCACGCCAGATTCACCCGATAGATTCTCGTGAGAAGTTACACAGTGAGATTTCTCTGTGTCATCCTCGCTCTCAGACCGCTACGCAGTGCAGCCGTACGGACACGGCAGGCGCAGCATTGTGTGGCTTGGGAGGGAGGAGTGGCCCACATGCCTGGCTACGAAGTCACCGAACCCCGACTCCGCTGTGTCCTGCCCTTTGAGGCGGCGCCGGCGGAAGTGCGCTTACTGCGGAGAGCCGCCCTCACGCAGTTGCGCCGATGGGGAATGCCGGTGCCCGCCGACGAAGCAGAACTGCTTGTCACCGAGCTGGCAACGAACGTCGTCAAGCACGTCGGCGAGGGCGCGCCCGCCAGTCTGATCCTTGAGTGGCGAGGAGAGCGTCTCCGCCTCGAGGTGCACGACAAGAGCCAGGCGGTGCCATCGCCCGGCACAGCGAATTGTGATGCTGAGTGCGGTCGAGGCCTGCATCTGCTCGCGGCCCTGTCGGCGGACTGGGGCACGCTGCTGACCGCGGCTGGTAAGGCGGTTTGGTGCGAGATCCCGATCAGTGCCGGACGTACCTGCCGACGCATCGAGCGGGCTGCCGAAGCGCTTGAGAACTATCAGGGGAGCAGCCGAGGTCTTTGTCTGCTGGGCAGCAGCCGGGAGGCGGGGCTTGAAGAGTCGGCGGTCGAGCTGATCGCGGACTTGCTTCACTGGACCGCTGCACGCGGTCATGATCCGGACGATTTTCTCGACCGTGCTCAGATGCACTACGAGGCGGAAGCGGACGCAGCCTGACTGTGTCCTTGATCGGTTGTGGGCGTCTTCGCTCTGTCACGGTATCTGGCATCACCAGATACCGTGACAGAGCGCGAAGAGGTCAGTCTTCCTCGATCAACGCACCCGCAAGCTGCAACATCACGTTCACCTTGTCGTCGCGGCCCAACCGCAGCCAGTCGGCAAAGATCCTATCCACCTCGTCCCGCTCCCGGTGACCGGACTTCATGAGCAGGTACAGCCGACGCTTCTCCTCGCGGCTGCTTAGGCTGAACGCTCGCGCCAGCACCTCGTCTGGAGCCGGGAGTATCCTCCTGCTCCCCCTCGATCCGGCATTGCACCGTTGGCACTCCACGCGGAGGTTCGCCAACTCGGTGTCTACGGGCGGCGTCGGATCAACGAAGTGAACGCTGAGCACTGCCCGTTGATCCTCGTCGTCGGGGTAGGGCTCGGCAGCCTGCATGCCGCATGTCTGGCAGGCGAAGTCCGCCCGTTCGAGAGCTTCACGCCGACGGACGGCGGGTATCCGCGGCCGCGGAGCTTCCTTCGGCTGTTCCCCTAGATCGATACGGGTTCCGATCTCCGACAGCCGGTATTCGTCTGGCTGGAGGCGGGGATCGGTCTTGTAGTTGTCGATCCGCCAGCCCAGTTCGCGCAGGTCACGCATACGGCGATCAGCCTGGGCCACGCCAGGGACTCCATCGAATAGCTGGAGCTTGGTGAAGACGTTGCCTTCCCCTACAGCCGCCAGGAACTCGGCGACCTTCACCTTCGATGACCGCCGCACGGGGCGCTCCTCTGTCATCGCTTCCTCCTGTCCGGCCCGCTTTTATTTGGCGCCGTCCCAACTCGTGGCGGTGACGGCTCGAACTAGTGTACCGTCGGCCCTGCCCGATCATGCTGCCGACAGCGTTCGGCAACGTCCGGCAGAAACCTTACGGCAGACCAGGGAGGTAAGGCGATACCGATGGAAAGCGTTGGCTGGGCCGCTGCCGCGTTGTCGGCGCTCGGGGGCGTCATCGTCGTGGTGAGCTACGTACTGGACCAGGTTCCCGTCTTGGTCACCAAGGCGGAGCGGGCCATTGCCGCCTTGCGTCGTCTGCGGGCTATCTGGCGTGCGAGCGACAAGCCGACGCAGGAGCGCCAGCCGTCACCGGAAGAGGAGGGGAGCGAGTCTGCAGGGCGACGATTGTGATCACCTTCAATGAAGGTGTGCACGTCGGGGCTGAGAACTGTCTCGCAATGATCGTGCGGTACCACGTCGCAGGCGCTGTCGACCGGCTAATCCAGGGTGGTCGCCCATGCCGTCGGCGCTGCGAAATCGTTGCTGGGGAGCCCGGATCGGAGGTCGACCTGGTGCGGTAGTGCGGGACCGTCGTGGTGTCCGATCACCCAGGCGCGATCCGCCTCCGTGATCTAGTCGCGGGGGAACGCCCGACTTCGCCTGCGCGACGGTCCGCCAGACTCGGCGCGACGCAGGGCCATGCGATGAAGGTCGGCAGACAGCCTGGCGAAATTCCAGCTGGCAGGGATCTCAATGGACCAGAGCTCTGGGCGGGCGTCGGTGAATTGGTGGCACCGAGTGCCGCCTTTTGCTCCGGCGGTTGCCCCGAGTGCACTCCTTTGCATGCGCTGGCATGCTGGAGAAGCCGATCGATCGGCCTCTATAGCCTTACTGTGCGGTGAATTGACGGAGGGTCATGAGATGAAGAGCGACCGCAGCGCCACCCAGCCTGAGCGCAGCGTGCCCGCGTTGGTCATCCGTATCGGCGGATTCCGCATGACACTCGAACGCGTTCCGGCGAGGCTCTTGACGGTCCTCATGACTTGCAGGGTTCCGCGTTCAGGGCATGGCTTCCTGCCCGATGACCGGTCGCGAAAAATGCGCAGCTCCTCAAGGATCGGCATTGCAGCAGACAGCGAGCTCCGCTGAGGTCTTAGCTGATCTTTGCGCGGTATTGGGTGAACAAGTCATGGCGCTGGTGGTCATCCTGGCCAACGAATGCCTTGAACTGCCCTAGGCTGTAGGCGAGTTCACCCGACTTTCGCTCTACCTTCTCCAGCTCGAAGTCATGCCCCAAGTGGTTCAAGCGTCGCTCCACCTCGGGCTGATCCATAGACACGCCAGTTTTTGCGAGTCTGGTAATGATCTGCTCGACCGTAAGCGGACGGGACTGCTGCCGCAGCAGCTTGTACACGGGGTCGTGGACTGTGTTGGACGTCTCAACGATGGGGCGCGGCTCTCCCTTCTGGAGGAGGGCGTCTCTGATAGCTTCCCCAAGGGCTTTGGCGACAGGAGGGGGGAAAGCGTTGCCGATCTGACGGTATACCGACGTTTTGAGCCCAAGGAATTCCCAGTCGGCGAACTCGCCGTGCCACCCCTGAATCCTGGCGACCATCTGGGTCGTGAGCTTCGGGCCAGTAGCACCGTTGACGGGTTTGAAACCTGCCTTGGGGGCATCGTTAGCAACGCCCATCGCGTCAACTCCCAGCTCGGCCCAGGCTCTCTTGGCCCGGGTCGGTCCGAGATCGGCTCCACCGTGCTTCTTCGAACCGCCGACGATCGTGGGAGCGATGTCGTTGGCTTTTTCCACCCAGGCCTCTACCTCTTCGTCACCCCAGCCGTTCGCGCCCATGAGATCAACAAGCGTCTGCCCGACGGTAGGAGCTCCGTCAGGGTTTCCTTGAGGCCATTGGAAATACTCGGCATATTCAGGGAGAAGTGCGACAAGAACAAACCGTGGCCTGAGCTGAGGAACTCCGAAGTGTGAAGCATGAAGAAGCTGCCAGGTCGCGATGTAGCCGAATTCATGCAGCTTGTCAAGAACTGCTTGCCTGTATCCCGAGAACCTCTTGGCGCTGAGGCCGCGTACATTTTCTAGCAGTAGAGCCTTAGGCCTTACGCGGCCACACAGCTCGATAGCCCAGGCAAACAGGTCTCGCTCATCGCCAGAGCCCAGCTGTTTTCCGGCGATGCTGAATGGAGGGCAGGGAACGCCTCCTGCCAAGAGAGCGATTTCCCTGTCCTTGTAGGAGTCCGGATCCCAGACGTTGGGGTCTGCGACATCGCCGACCCTAACGAGATCGTCTGGTACGTCCACGCCATCTTTCTTCAGAACCCTGCGCAGGTTCTGGTCCAACGTGTGAGCTGCGTGTTTGTCCAACTCAACAGCGAGGAGATGGGTGAATCCAGCCTGATGCAGTCCGAATGACTGACCGCCAGCGCCGGCGCAGATCTCGATCACTTCGAGTGTCTGCTCGTGCTCCGCCGCCGACATTGTGATCTCCTTCCAAGCGCCGGCTGAGCCAGCGCAGGGGGAGCACCGGTAGTGCTCGCCCCACATACGTAACAGGTGTCCCGCTCTACGTGAACCCGGCAGCACCCTAGCCGCAGACCAGCGGACGAGGGCTATGGGCGCGTAAGGTGCGAAGATTTTGCAGTCTACGGCGCCTCAGTGACAACGTCAGACGCGACTGCCTCTGGGCGCGGCAGCAGGCAGCCGTTCCTCAGCCTTGAAGAGCTGACCTGAGTTCGTCTCGGGCATCGGCAGGGAGCCGCCGGTAGGCGTTCCAGGCGCGATCCAGAGGTGTTGTGCCCCGGCGCCCCCGCTCCATCCACCGGAGGAGACGCCGCTGCTCTTCGGGGCCAAGACCCCTGATTTCGGCCAGGGCTTCGTCAGCACGCGCGATGCCTCCGTCAGAGCCGGACCGGCAGCGCTTGCACTCTGTCACCAGGAGGGTTTCCTCGCTGCCGTCAGGCATGATCGTCTTGCGCCGGGTGGCGGACAGCACAGCGGTTTGGTTGGAGTCGTCGTGGTAGGACTCGCCTCCAGAAATGCCGCAGACAGTGCACATGTAGTGATCCCTGGCCATGGCAGCCTGCTTCTCCTTGCTGGAGACAGCCTTCTGCGGCGCTGCGGCGCGTCGGGCCACCGGATCCCAGACCGGCACGCCGGCCTTCTCAAAGCGCTGGTCCTCGGATGTCAGCGTCGCGTCCTCGGCGTTGGTGAGCATGACCCAGCCGTAGTCGCGAAGATCGCGGATGCGCCGGTCCGCCTGCGAGACCCCAGGGAAGGCCTCGCGGATACGTTCCTTGTTGAAGGTGTTCCCCTCGCCGACCACTTGGACAAGCCAGAGAGCTCCGCGGACCATCGTTCCGGCCTTGAGCTCAGGGTCATCCCAGGCGGGCAGCGTCACGTCGTGCTCCGTTCTCCAAGTGATCGAGACGTTGATTGTGGATTATCGGCACACGCGCTGTCAGTGGGTCCTGCAATGATGCTGGGGCACGCTGCGTCTGGTCGCTTGGAGGCTCTGGTTATGGCTGTGAAGTTCGGCGTCCCGCCCGAGGGTGAGAAGATTCGCTCGCTGGTGGACGAGCGGCTGAAGCAGGCCATGGCCGAGGACGGTGCGAAGATCACCGTGGAGTGGCGCGGTGAGCAGAAGCACCTGCATGTGATCTCCATGCCGGTCGACATGCTCTACTTCAACCCCGACACCCACCGCATTCGCGCGCAGCGCACGCTGGACCCGGAGCGCAACCTGGTTCTGGAGGAAGAGCCGTGGAGTGAACCCGCACAAACGTATCTGCATGACCTGTTGCGGTGCCGACCCTCGAACCCTAATCAGACTGACCCGGACTACGTGGCGTTGCAGGACGAGCTGGATGACGTCGGCCAGCGGGAGCCGGGGATCATCAGCCCTGACGGCATCCTCGTCGATGGAAACACCCGCTGTGCCGCGCTGAAGGACCTGGGCATCCGGGACATCCGCGTGGGTGTGCTACCCCCTGATACATCCCGCCGCGATATCAACAGCGTCGAGCTTGCGCTGCAGCTCCGCCGCGACAAGCGCCGCGAGTACTCGTACATCAACCGTCTCATCGCGATCGAAGACGAGCTTGCGGACGGCCGCCGTGAAGAGGACGTCGCTCGTGACTTCAACATCAAGAAGACCACGCTTCAGCAAGACCGCTGGGTCTACCAGTTGATCAACGATGCGATTGACCGTAGCCAGACCACGAACGGCGCTGTTCTGCGGCTAGTCGACTTCGAGGACCACCAGGAGAAGCTGCGCGAGCTTCACCGCGACTACACGAAGCTTGCCAAGACTGACCCGGACGCTGCCGAACAGCTCAAGGAGTCGCGTCTGGCCATGGTGGTGCTGAACTATGCGAAGACCACTGTCCGCCTCGCGGAGTCTGACTTCCACAGCCGTTACCTCGAAGAGCGCCTGCCGACTGAACTGCGGCCTGCGGCCCAGGAGTCCGCTGCTGTGTCGATTCCAGGCCTCGAAGGTGTAGCGATCCCCGATGCTACGGCGGCGGTGAAGACCACTCGAGCTCTGACGGATGCCTTGCTCCAGGCGAAGGCCACCGCACAGGCCGGCGACAAGCTGGACCCCGCAACTGTGACTCAAGCCGATGCACTCATCAAGACGGCCCGCAAGACCTTCGATGTTGCCGTGAAGATGGCAGGGGCGAATGCTGAGCTCCAGAAGCGCCAGGTGGCTGTCCCCGCGCGCCTGACCGACGCGGCTGATTACGTCAATCAATGCGCCGCGGAGTTTGCCGAAGCCAGGGCCAAGCGGGCGCTCGACGAGGATGCCTTCGACGATGCGCTGCTTACGCTGAAGTCCAGCCTTGCCCGCCTCGCCAAGCAGGCAGGTCGTACGTTCACCTCTCCTGGTGACGGGGTCGCCTGGCTGCTCGACGCGACCCGGGAGAACTGATGGGGGAGCTGTCTTCAGCGCCCAGCCTGGAGATCGGCTTCGGCGATGGCGTAACCCGCGCGCGTCTTCGAGCTGGAGCTGACTACGAAGGTGAGCTTCGGCGACTCGCTCTTCGTTTCCAGAGCAGTGTGCAGCGCTCGCCAGGAACCATGGAGGTTGAGATTGACGACCTCCTGACCAACTTGGTGGCGCTTGCCAGTTGGCCTGAGCCCAACAGCGTCGCTTGGGACCCTCAACTGGCGGCGCTGGCTAGAGACTCCGCCATCGATGCGCAGACCGTCGCGAAACGCCTTGATCCGGCGGCAGCTTCAGACGGAGAAGTCGATCCCGAGGAAGTCGGCACTCTGCTTGGCCAGGACTGGGTAGCGGATCTGACCATGTTCCAGCGCCGCGATATTGCCAAATTGCTGTCCCTGCGTCACGGTGCCAATTTCTCAGTTCCCGGCGCAGGCAAGACCCGGGTAGGCCTTGCTGTCTTCCACAGTTTGCGGCAAAACAAGGGAATTGAGCGACTTCTCATCGTTGGGCCCAAGTCCTGCTACGAATCTTGGAAGTACGAGAACCAGAAGTGTCTGAGTGACCCGCTGAGTATGGACGTATTCTCCAAGAACGCGGATCCAGGTGCTGACGCGCTCATCGTGAACTATGAGCGCTTGCGTCAGGACGGCGTCGTGAATGAACTTGGCCAGTGGCTGGCGGCGCGACCGTCCATGCTCCTGCTTGATGAAGCCCACCGAATGAAGCGCGGGGCCGACGGCACAGATGGTGCTGCCTGCCTAGCCCTCGGGCCCCGTAGCAGGCACCGGCTGATCCTCACTGGGACGCCAGCTCCGAACGGCGTGAAGGACCTGGAGAACCTCTTCGGCTTCGTATGGCCTGGCCACGGGCGCCAGAAGGTGATCCAGGCTGTGGCCGGGGGAGACCTCGCCGCGGCGAGCCAGGTTCTTCGCCCCCTCTTTACTCGCACCACCAAGGGCGAACTTGACCTGCCCCCCGTGTCAACGAACTTGACGACTGTGCCGATGCCGCCCCTGCATCAGGAGGTCTACGAGGCACTAGTCGGGCGGTTCTCCGCCCGCGCTGCTGGTTCCGAGGGAGACTTCCTCGCTCTCGGCAAGGTCATCGTCTACATGTTGATGGCGGCAACCAGCCCGGCGTTGCTCGCCGTTGGCACCACACGCCATGAACCGCTGTCATACCAAGTGCCTCCGCTCTCCGTACCTGAGGGCACGCCGCTCTTTGATTTGATGCGGGACCTTCCGAATTATGAGATGTCGCCGAAGTACCGCGAAGTTCTAGCCATCATCAGCCGCAACGCGTCCCAAGGACGGAAGACACTTGTCTGGTCCACTTTTGTGCGGAGCCTCAACACGCTGCAGCGCATGCTGAGCGAGTTCTCGCCTGCCTTGGTCTACGGCGCCATGGATGACGCGGACCGTGAGGCAGCGATCAAACGCTTCCGTCATGACCCGGACTGTATGGTTCTCCTGTCAAACCCGGGCACTCTGGGTGAGGGAATTAGCCTCCACCATCACTGCCATGACGCTGTTTACGTAGACCGAGACTTCGCGGCCGGCCGCTTCCTCCAGAGCCTCGACCGGATTCACCGTCTCGGTCTTGCTCCGGAGACGGAGACACGGATTACCGTGCTTGCTTCTGAGGGAACAATCGACGAAATCGTCGATCAACGGCTAAGCGACAAGCTGAAGTTCATGGGAGGAATCCTCGACGATCCCGCTGTCCAGCAACTGGCCGACCTTGAGGAAGTACCGGCCGTTGGCGGCGGCTTGGACCACCGAGATCTTCAGGCGTTGATGGGTCACCTCCGTGCCCGTGCCGCCTGAGCCGGTCCTGCGTGCGGCTGTCCGCTGGCTGGAGCGACTGCCAGCCAGCGGAGTCGCGCGGGTCCGTGCTCTGTTCACTACGCACAGGGACTTCAGCGATCTCACTCCAACCCAGTACGACGCGGCGTACACCTGGATCCGGGAAACAGGGCTCCTTGACGAGGTGCACAGTGGTGTGCCCTTGAACTGCAGAGTCTTTGACGCTGCGATGGCTCGTAGCGGAGTGCCATGGTTCCAAGACGCTGACTTGCTCGTACGAAGGCCAGACGAGCTCCCCGAAGACGCGCTGCGCACGGCCGAGACCCTTGGTCTCACACCAGAAGAGGCGTATGCGCAGGTGAATACTGTCTGGGGAAAGGTAGACACAGAACAACGATCACGGATTGGTTCAGCGGGTGAACTAGCGCTCCTTGAGTTGTTGTCCGAGTCGGCGGAAGGACGGGTTGAGCATGTAGCGGCGTGGTCCGATGGTTACGGCTACGACATCTTTGTGGATGCCTACCAGCACTCCGCCCATCTGGAAGTGAAGACCACAGTGCGCGTGGGACGCCTCACCGTGTATATCTCGCGCAACGAGTACGAGACCATGTTGCGTGACCCGGCTTGGGAACTCGTAACTGTCCGGCTCACTCCGGAACTGAAGTTGACGGCAGTTGCCGCGGTGCCGAAAGACTGGATTGCGGACCATGTTCCCTCAGACCGCACGCCACGGGGGCGCTGGGAATCATGTCGGCTCGATATACCCCCCGAGGTACCTGTGCCGGGCATTCCGAGCATCGCTCCGGTACTCGCGGAAACAGCGCCTGAAGTGCTCAGAGGGCAACCTGTCCCTTAGGCATGCACTCCAGCGTCCGAGAGCAGGAACTCCGAGGGTTCCGCGGGCCATTGTTCGTCGTTGGGCTCTGGGCACTCTGACAAAGCCTGCGCTACCACGAATGCGTCCTTGACCGCTGTCCGCCATTGATCGAGTGAACCTCGGATGGTGAACGGACCGAGGACGAAGGTCACACTGCCTTCGTCGTCGACGCGCAGCGGCGCCGTCTCGTCGCCGACGGGCACGTCGCTGGCGAGACCAGTGGCGGCGGCGTCGAGTGCTGCTTCGAAGTCCCCGGGGTCGATCCAGCTGACCCAACTCCGCCCATCTACTTCTGCTTCCGCCACCAGCACGCTCCGGCCGGCTCCGGCATATCCGGCCAGTACGAGCGACTGTGGCGTCCGGGTGGTCGCTGCCCTGATGTCCTTGGCTAGGAAATCAGGCCGATACTGGTCTAGGAGTGCTGTGATCCGTTCCGCCAGCAGAGTTCTGCGGGCGGCAAGGAACTGCCGGTAGCCCTCGGGTTCGAGTGCGGCCGGATCGTTGGGGATCGAGTGCGCAGCGCGGTCGCTGGCACCGACGCTCGGCATGTAGGCATCCGGGGAACGACTACCGATGATGTTCTTGGCCGTCTGCTCGGAGACGAACACGATGTTCGCGAGTTCGTTGATCTCCGCGGACGAGTACTTGCTGCCATGGGTACGCAGTTTCGTGGCGGGATGCACAAGGCTGTACTGAGGTTTGCCAGACCTGTCGACTCCCCCCGAGATCGGCCCACCGTCCCACCAGTCTGTGGCGCCAGCATGGGCAGCGGTGAGATAACAGAACATCAGGTAAGGGCTCTGGTGGTTTCGTCCTGCCAAGTCGCTGGCGGTTACGGAGATGCCGTCTTCACGGATACCAAGATTGGAGAGCAACGCCGCCACAGGGCTATCAGCATCAAGCATCCTGATGTCCTGTGTCAGCGCCGTATCCGAAGCGCCGCCGTACCGGTTGCGGGCAGTAGCCGCCAGGAACCAATACAGCAGGCCGTTCTCCACCTCGTCGGGGATCTCTGTGCCTTCTGGGGTCCGTCCGTAGTAGAGGATCAGCGCATGCATTGCGGCGAGTGACGGAACCAGGGCCGTAGTTGGGATAAGGAGCCTCTCCTGAAGTAGAGGAACGACCCGGGCAAGTCCTCGTTGCACCTGCTCCCATCCGGCTTCGACTGTCTCCGTGCTGGCAGCGGTCAACTTGGCCACGGACGCCAGTCGCTTGCCTGTGGTCGACAAGCTCAAGGTCAGAGCCTTGATAAGGAAGTTGACGTCGAGGGCCCCGTACCCGCGCTCGGCCCAGCGGGCTGATTCTGCTTCCAACTGCCCCAGGAAACCGGGGGCCCGCGCGGAGAGTGTTGCAAGCGCAAGATCGGTGGTCTTCAAGGCCCGGCCACCGCTGTTCACGCGGACGAAGATGTCAGCGACTTCCTCGTATTCGAAGTCGTGCAGCACTTCCATGTGGAAGTCGCGCTGCGTGATCTTCTGCAGTGAGTTCAGACGACGCCCGATCTCAGAGTCGGGGATCGCCAGGCCGACCCCCTTCAGTTCGCCATGGATTGCGAACATGTCGGAGTCAGGGCCAACAACGTCGTAGACCTTGATCCACTTCTTATTACGGCGAGTGGCGGCACTCTGGTTCTGGAAGGCCTCTGTCTCGATGTTGAAGACAACCTGGGCGTCTGGATGATCGGTGAGGACGCGGAAGAGGGAAGTGAGTCGTTGCTGGCCGTCGAGCAGGTACAGAGGCATGACGCTTGGTAGAGCTTGGGGCATGCCGATCGCGGCCCCTCGGGTTTCGGCAAGCTGGCCGGTCTTCCAGAAGAGGAGCGAGCCGGCCGGGTATCCGCGATACAGCGACTCGATGAGCCTGGCGACCTGCGATGCTTTCCACACGTATCCACGCTGGATCTCAGGGAGCATGATCTCTCCGGCTGCGACCTGCGTGATGAGTGTCCGGACGTCGCGGTTTGTGCGCTCGACCGCCACCTTGCCCCCAGTATTCCGCGCGGTCGCGGCTACATCGCCAGCACCCGCTGTGTCTTGAAACGAGCCCAGCCAGACGACATCCCCCACAGATGCCGCTCATGCCGCTGTGCTCGCTAGAGACAGCGTAGGGGAGGGGGAGAGAGCCGGTGGCCTGGACTCTTACATCGCCGTGGGGAGCATTCCGGTCGGGTGCTGACGGGTCGCCCGCTTCAAGGCGAGCTCTTACCCTGTTGCGCCCTTCTCTTGGAGACGGCCTCGCAGACGGTGAGGGAGCACTCTTCCGCTGTTTCGTGTTCCCAGAAGCGAAGGACCAGCCATCCCGCCTCCTGAAGGCGCTGATCCGTGTCGCGATCACGCTTCATGTTGCGGAGGACTTTCTCCGACCAGTAGCCAGGATTCGTCTTCGGTGGGACGTAGTGCTCAGGGCATCCGTGCCAATAGCAACCGTCAATGAAGACCGCCACCTTTGCCGGGCGAAAGACCATGTCTGCTGTCCGGCGAAGATCTGGCAGGGGGCGTGCCGCGACGCGGTACCTCAGTCCCTGAGCATGGACCAGCCGTCGAATCAGCTTCTCGGGCTTTGTGTCACGGCTGCGGATCGCCTGCATGTTGCGACGGCGAGCTGCGGAGGAAGCCCAGGAGCCCTCTGGTCGTTGCCACTCGGGATCTTCGGACACACAGCAGAGCCTAGTAGGCTCAGGTTGCCGCGGTCATGTGAGTCACGTCTTCCGAAGAGGACGTTGCCAACATCGTCTCCCTGCACAGCCCCCGTAGGGCCACCCGCTTCTTTGCAGGGTCGTGCCTCCACGGCCTGCGTCAATGGCGCTCCCTTCGGTCGCGTCGCCTGCGGCGATCGGCTTGCGGCCGCCCCTTGACACAGGCCGCTCCAGCGCGGGTTGGAAGCGCGAGGGCGGCCCGGGGAAGCGGGTTTCAAGGAGGGCAGGAGTGCCGTGGGCTGGGCTGTTGACCGGGGGCGTGGGCGCGTCAGCAGTTCGAGGGGCGCCTAGTTGGTTTAGCGGCTGGCGCTGGGTCGGGGTTCAGTCGAGAACCGCCGTCGCCTCAATTTCCACCAGATGCTCCGGGACATCCAGCGCCGCAACCCCCAGCAGAGTGGTTGGCGGAGTCGGAGTGGCCCCCAACTTTGCGGACGCCCGGGACGCCCCCTCCAGCAGCGCGGGCATCTTGTCCGGGGTCCAGTCGACGACGTAGAAGGTCAGCTTTGCTACGTCGGTGAAGGAGGCGCCGGCCTCGGATAGGGCCGTGGCGATGTTGAGGTAGCACTGTTCTACCTGGGCGGCGAGGTCGGCTTTGCAGATGGTGGTGCCCTCTGCGTTCCAGGCGACCTGGCCGGCTATGTGGATGAGTTTCGAGCCGGTCGCGATCGACATCTGGCTGTAGACGTCGATCTTGGGCAGTCCGGCCGGGTTCACCAGGGTGATGGGCATGCTGTTCTTCTCCTGTGCGCCGCGCTCGCTTGTGGTTACTTGGGAACCGTAGGAGAGTGAGCGCTGACGTGGAAGAACGCACTTTTCAGTGACTGGGGAACCTTATGGTGACCAAGCAGGTCAGGGGTTTGGGCGAGGAAGCGGATGCCGATGCGGATCTGCGGCGCGCCGACTCACTCGGTCGGGAGATCTTTTCCGACGTCGCCAACAAGTGGGCGTTGCTGATCATCGAGGCTCTTGGTGAACGCACCTTGCGATTCAGCGAGTTGCGGAACGAAGTCGAGGGCGTCAGTCACAAGATGCTCACCCAGAATCTGCGCATGATGGAGCGCAATGGGCTCGTCGAGCGGCGGGTGTATCCGACCGTTCCGCCGCGGGTGGAGTACACCCTCACCGAGGCGGGGCAGGGGCTGCTGGCGACTGTTGATGGGATGTGTGTGTGGACGTATCAGTACTTCCAGCGCATCGAGGCCGCCCGGCGCCGCTTCGACGAGCGTGAAGGCGGCTGACGGGCGGCCCGGTGGCCGATACGGCTACGCGCCGTGGCACCCCTCGTAGACCCGTCCCGAACCGCACCAGCAGACCGCCCCCCGCTGCGGCGGCCACTCCACAGCCTTCCCCCGTGCCGCCAACGTCGTCGCATACTGCGGCAGCAACTCCGCCTCGCCCGGTGAAGCCATCTCGGAAGCCGCGAAGGCTTCATAAGAAGGCACCGTCCCGGTGACGATCCCCAGGTTCGGAGTCCCGCTCGCCGCCAGTTCCCTCAGTGACCCCTCTATCGTCGCCAGGTGCTCCTCATGGGAGGGGTACTCCGTCGCCAGCGTCGGGTACGCCTCCACCAGTTCCGACAGCTCCCCAGCCGGCCAGTGCAGCACCGCCACGGGGAACGGACGGGACAAAGCCTCCCGATACGTCCCCAACTCCGCCCGCAGTCGGGAGATCTCCGCCGCCAGTTCCGCCGGGTTGTCCGAGCCCAGGGACCACACCCGCTTCGGGTCGTGCAGCTCGTCCAACGAGACCGGGGACGAGTGGAGCAGGTCCGCAATGGTGTCCCACTCGTCGTGGGCGACGCCCAGCATCCGGCGCACCCTGTGGCGGCCGAACAGCAGCGGATGCGTCGAGTACGGGGGCTCTTCCACGTCCGTCAGGAGCAGACGCGCGCCCTCCGTGAACGTCTCCTGGGCCGCCTCCAGCTCGTCGTGGGCCTCCAGGGACTCCGCCACGATCACCCAGGGGGCCGGGTCGCGCGGGGCCCCGGCGCGGACGCCGTCGATGATCGCTCGGGCCTCGGCCTCGTGGCCGTACTCCCAGAGGTTCGAGGCCTTGAGGGCTCGTACCAGGTAGGGGTTCTCCAGGCCCGCCTGGGACGACAGCAGGCGGTCGTAGAGCGTGGTCGCGGCGGGGCGGTCGCCGGACAGTTCCAGATGGGCCGCGGCCTGGAGGAGCAGGGCCTCGGCGTCCTCGGGGTACAGGCCGGCGGTTCGCTCCAGGCGGGCCGCTTCGGCGGTGTGGTCGACGTTCTCGGCAGGCGTGTCGGGGCGCATGAGGGAAACCGTACTGCCCATCCGTGGCGAAGAAGAGGTATGTGCTGGTCAAAGGGTGGGGATCACGTGACGTGCTCGGTACGCCCGCTCGACGCCCACACCATCGTCCCCAGCCCCGCCGCCACTGTCCCCGCCCCTACGTACAGCGGAGCCGTATAGCCAAGTCCCGCACTGATCGCGACCCCTCCCAGCCACGCCCCCACCGCATTGCCCACATTGGACGCCGATACGTTCGCGCTCGCCGCCAGAGGGACCCCGTGAGCGTGGTCCGTGACGCGGGTGATCATGCCGGGGACCTGGGCGAAGCCGAACACCCCCATGAGGAAGACCAGGACCACGGAGGCGGCCGGGCTGCCTGCCAGCAGGCCGAACAGGGCGAGAGTGGCCCCCAGTGCGGCCAGGGAGATGATCAGTGTCAGGTCGCGATCGTGGTCCGCCGCGCGGCCGCCCGCCAGGTTGCCGACGACCAGCCCGCTGCCGTAGACGACCAGCAGCCAGGCCACGTCCGTGTCCGAGAAGCCGGTGACCTCGGTGAAGGTGTAGGCGAGGTAGGTGAAGGCGCCGAACATGCCGCCGTAGCCGAGGGCGGTCGCGGTGAGGGTCAGCCAGACCTGGCGGGAGCGCATTGCCCGTAGCTGCCCTCTCAGGGAGCCCCCCGGCCCGGCTGCCTTTCCCGCCCAGCCCGGCACCAGCGCCGCTGTCGCCACCGCCGCCGCGACCCCGATCCCCGTGATCGCCCAGAACGTCGCCCGCCAGCCCCAGCGTTCGCCGACCAACGCGCCGAAGGGGACTCCGAGCACGTTCGCCACCGTCAGGCCCGCGAACATCACCGCCACCGCCCGCGAGGCCCGTTCCGGTGGGACCAGGCGGCGGGCGACGAGGGAGCCGATGCCGAAGAACGAGCCGTGGCACAGGGCGGCGATCACCCGTCCCAGCATCATCACGGGGTAGTCCGGCGCGAGGGCCGAGATGAGGTTGCCGAGGACGAACAGCACCACCAGGCCGATGAGGACCGGCTTGCGGGGCAGTCCCGCCGTCGCGGCCGTCAGCGCTATCGCGCCCACCGCGACGGTCAGGGCGTAACAGGATATCAGCCGGCCCGCCGCGGCCTCCGACACGGCGAGGCTCCGGGCCACCTGTGGCAGCAGCCCCGCGATCACGAACTCCGTCAGGCCGATACCGAAACCGCCGAGCGCGAGCGCGACCAGCCCGGCCGGCATCCCCCCAGAGGGAGCGGACGGCGAGGGCGTCAGATCGTCACCCCGTCTATCTGCAAGGTCTGCACCGCCTTCCCCGCCAGCGACACCGAGACCGACTTCCCGCTCAGGAACGTGTCCGAGTACGACTTGTACCGGTCCCCGCCCGTCGTCACCGTGTTCCAGCGCGGCACCAGGCCGCCCGAACCGCCGTTCACCGTAGTGAAGTCGGAGAGGTTGAAGGTGAAGGTCTGGGACGAAGTCGAGGTGTTCAGCACCACGATCACCAGGCGCTTCGCACTCGCGTCGTAGGCCGCGACCGCGTTGCTCACACCCGTGTCGAGGATCTTCATGCCCGGGCGGATGTGCCGGCTGAACTGCGCCATCGTGTAGTACTTCGTCTGCACCGCACCCGCCTGCAGCGTGTTCGCGTCGTACGCGATCATCGCCCAGTTCGAGGACGGGTCCATGACCTGCCAGTAGACCCAGGCGGTCGGGTGCAGCCAGCGGAAGTCGTAGAGGAGGTTGAAGGCGAGGGTGTAGCCCGTGCCGTCGTTGTCGCCGGTCTCCGAGTTCCACAGGGCCTTGCCGGCCGTCGTCACGACATCGGTGTAGAGCAGGTCCCTACGGCCGTCCGAACCCTGGTAGCCGTGGACGTTGACCCGGTTCACATAGCCCTTCGTCGTCGACGAGAAGGAGTTCCACGTCGTGCGGGCCAGGTCGTAGCTCGTCTCGTCCGAGGCCGAGATCTTCGTCGACGTCAGACCTCGCTTGTCCAACTCGCTGCGGACGTACGGCAGTACGGCGGACTGGACCGTCGAGTCGATGTGGCAGCCCTCCTGGGTGCCGGTCGCCGTCCACCAGTTGGAGCTGGGCTCGTTGAAGGCCTCGACGGTCGCGAAGTTCACGCCCCAGTTGTTCTTCGCGTAGAGGGCCACCGCCGCCAGGTGGGAGGCGTGCTGGCGGTAGTTCCAGGACTGGAGGTTGTTGCCGCCGTCGGAGGCGCCGGACGGGTTGTGGTTCAGACACATCCACCACATGGGGGAGTTGGCGAACAACTCGGTGGTCGCCCCGCGGGCCACGGCCTTCGTCAGCATGGCGCGCTGGGTGGCGTCCGCCGTCCACTTCCACGCCGAGGACGTCGGGTCCTCGTTGTTCCAGTCCTGCCAGTAGCCCTCGATCTGCTTGAACGCCGGGATGTTCGGCGAGGCCACCATGCTCTCGCCGCTCACGGTGTTCGAGCTGCACGCGCCCAGGTTGTAACGGGCGATGTTCAGGCCCAGGCCGGGGAGTGAGGTGCCGTTGTAGGTCGTCGACTTGGTGGTGAAGAAGATGTCGGCGAAGTCGTCCCGCGCGCCGAACACATTGGCCCACCAGGCCAGGGAGGTGCCCCAGCCCTCCCAGGTGCCGTACGAGGTCCCGGGGTTGACGGCGATCGTGGCGTCCGCGCGTGCGGTGCCGGTCGCGAGAGCGCTGCCGAGGAGGGTGCCGCCGGCTGCGGTCAGCAGGGTTCTGCGTCGGATCATGGCTTCTCCGCCTTCGCTGGGACCTGGCCCGTGAGGTCACTGGAGGGAAGCATCGGGTGTGACGGGTGAGGTTGTCGAGGGTTGCGCCAGCCCTTTCTAAAACCTCTGTACGAAGTCACGAACAGTCCCTGTCGCACGGCTGTCCCACGGCCGGCGCCGTGCGGGTCTGGTGACTTCGACGTTCGGCCCTTATCGTGCGGGCGGCCCGGTGAAGGAGGCGTACGGATGCGCGTTCCGGTCGTGCAGCACACCACCCGGCGGCAGCGCGCGCGCCGCCGGCGTGCGCTGTGGACCGGCGGCGAACTCCTCGTCACCGCGGGCCTCGTGCTCCTGCTGCTCGTCGTCCACCAGCTGTGGTGGACCAACCGGGAGGCCAGGCGCGGCGCCGAGCGCAAGGTGGAGGCGCTGGAGCGGGAGTGGGGCGGCGGGGCCTCCGACAAGGGCGGGGCCACCGACAAGGGCGACGACTCCGGTACGTCCGTCCCGGCCGCTACGCCCCAGCCGCGCACCGGCACCCGTAACCGCGGACAGGAGGTCACCGCCACGCAGCCCCGCCCCTCCTGGTCCCAGGCCTACGCCATCCTCGTCATCCCCCGCCTGGGCCTGCGCGTCCCGGTCGCCGAGGGCGTCAGCAAGCGGGACGTCCTCAACAAGGGGTACGTCGGCCACTACCCCGGCACCGGGCAGCCGGGCCAGGCGGGCAACTTCGCGCTCGCGGGGCATCGGAACACGCACGGCGAGCCGTTCCGGTACATCAACCGGCTGCGGGCGAAGGACGTCATGGAGGTCGAGACGAAGACCGCGATCTACACCTACGCCGTCGACAAGACCCTCCCGCAGACCTCGGCCCGCGACTCGGGTGTCGTACGCCCCGTTCCACGCTCGACCGTCGAGCCCCGCCACGGGTACTCCGAGCCCGGGTACTACATCACTCTGACGACCTGCACCCCGGAGTACACGTCGAGGTACCGGCTGGTGGTGTGGGGGCGGCTGGTGTCGATGCGGCCTCGGTCCTAGAGAGCAGGGGTCCGCCGGACAGCGGAAAGGGTCCGCCGGTGTTCCGGCAGACCCTTCTGCAGGAGTGGAGATCAGGCGTACACCCTGACGGAGTTCGTCGGTGTGAGGTCCGTCCAGAGGCCGCCCGCACAGTTGTTGGTGGGGAGATCCCACGCCACGCTTCCCGTGCCGTTGTATCCCGTGAATCCCTTGACGCCCGCGCCGCCTGTCTGGCAGTTCAGCACGGTGTACTCGCCGATGAGATTGTGCACGTTGTAGGTGCCGTAGTAGTAGAAGTCGTACACCTTCGCGTGGTTGGAGCCGCCGTCCCAGATGTCGCCCTTGTAGATGCAGACGTGACCCGAGTTGCAGGAAGAGGTCTGCACTGACAGGGCCGGTGAGGCGGATGCGGCCGTGGCTGCGGCGACCGTCACGGGCACGGTCAGCCCCAGACAGGCCAGCAGCACGATGAAGACGCGACGCATGGTGATCTCCTGAACGAGATTACGGGGGCGGGATGCGGATGCTTGCTGCGCTGTTCTCAGAGGCAGCGCGGTACGTGTGGCTGCCATTGCGACGGTGAACCGGTCGTCACGTACCAGTCGTTGATGAATCCGCCGTCGCTGTCGAAGTCCAGCGCGAACCAGTAGCGGTCGCCGTGGCCGTCCGCGTCGCCGTCACCCGTGGTCCAGCAGGCCAGCATCATGGTCTGGCCGTTGTAATAGCGGTGCCCGGTGGTGCCCGAGCCGTAGCTCGGCCCGTTGTGGGAGGCGAGGTAGGACCCGGCCGATATGCCGGTCACCGACGCGCACCACACGGTGTGCCCGTCGTGGTCGCAGGCCCAGCCCGCGGCCGAGGCCGGCGAGGCGGCCGTGCCCATCGCGACTGCGGTCAGTGCCAGCGTGCCGGCCAGCGCGGCGGCGCGACGGTGCATCGGTCCCGCCTGGCGGACGTGACTCTTCATGGTGGTCCCCCGGTTGTCGATTCCGCGGCGCCTCAACGTAGGGGCGGCCCGAAGGCAGCCGCAAACACTTCGAAGGCCGTCGAAAGGCGCCGGACCGTCCGGCTCCGCCACATCGTGGAGCGCAGGCCGTTGAACGGGAACCTGAGAGTTCTCAGGGTGACTTGGGGGGCGGGTGTGGACTTCGCGCTCAGCTCCCCTCAGCTCCCCTCAGCTCAGCTCAGCTCCGTTCCGCTCGCGCAGCACCAGCACCGCCACCGCCGCCAGCAGCGCCAGCCCCGCCGACACCAGCAGGGCGATGTTCGCTCCGTGCCCCAGGCCGCCGCTCGACGACGTCACGATCGCGATCGTCAGGGCGACGCCGGCGCAGGAGCCGATGTAGCGGAAGGTCTGCTGGGCGCCCGAGCCCATGGCCGCGCGGGCCGCCGGTACCGACTCCACCGACAGCAGTGGCAGGGCGGCGTTCAGCAGGCCGCTGCCGATGCCGCCCAGGATCAGGCCGGGGAGGAGACGCTGCCAGGAACCCGAGTCGACCGCGCCGAGCATCGCCAGGACGCCCGCCGCGTGCAGGGCGAAGCCGACGGCCAGCTGGTGGCGGGGCGGGACGCGGCCCGCGAGGCGCTTCGCCTGGAGGGCCACCGTGAAGGACAGGCCCGACCAGAGCAGGAACAGCCAGGCGGTGTCCATGGGGGACAGACCGAGCATCTGCTGGAACAGGACCGGCAGGAAGCTGAAGAGGCCGATCACCGCGAGGCCGGTGAACAGGCCGCCCGCGGACGAGGCCAGGAAGCCGGGGCGGCGCAGCAGGCTCAGGTCGATCATCGGGGTGGCGGTGCGGTGCTCCACCAGCGCGAACACGGCCACCAACACGACGGCCGCCAGGAACAGCAGGCCCACCTCGGCGCGCAGCCAGCCGTCCCGGCCCAGGGTGAGGGCGGCGACCAGGGACACCAGCGCCAGGCCGAAGGTCAGTGCGCCCAGGATGTCCGGGCGGCCGCCCCTCGGTGAGCGGGATTCGGTCAACATACGCATGCCCAGGACCGCAACGATCACCGCCGCGGCACCCAGCACGCCGTACGCCACCCGCCAGTCGGGCATCGCGCCCGCGAGGAGTGGACCCGCCGCGATGCCGCCGCTCACGAAGGCCCCCCACACGCCGGTCGCGTGCAGTCGGCCCCGTGGGGTCGGGAAGGCGTGCACCAGCAGGCCCAGGCTGCTCGCCAGGATCGCCGCACTGGCGGCGCCCTGCGCTATGCGCGCCAGCGTGAACTGCAGCGTGGAGGAGGCCAGGGCGCCGAGGGCCGTGGTGATGCCGAGGGCGAGGGTGCCGGCGAGGAAGATCCGGCGGCGGCCGTAGTCGTCGGCCAGGCTGCCGGCGGCCAGGAGGAGCGCGGCGAGGCCCAGCGGCGTGCCGTTGATGAGCCATGCCTGCGCGGAGAGCGGGGTGTGCAGGGCGATCGCCGTGTCCCGGAGCGTGACCACGGGGGCGGTGTAGGTCATCAGGGTCACGGCCGTCGCCGCGCTGGTCAGGGCGAGGGTGGCGCGGGGGTGAGGGGGCGCCTCCGCAAGGGGCGGTGTCCTTGTACTCGGCGTATCGACCTTGGTGAGAGTTCGTTCATTGAACCTAGTCATGTCCTGAACCGTAGCACCGTAGGTTCGGTCACTGAACCAAGCTTGCGAAAAATGGTTACAGTGGACGTCATGGCACTCGGCAAGGACTACGCGACACAGGAGTGCTCCATCGCCCGCGCGCTGGAGATCGTCGGCGAGCGGTGGACGCTGCTCGTCATCCGCGACGCGCTCTACGGCGTACGCCGCTACAACGACTTCCTCGTCCACCTCGGCATCCCGCGCGCGGTCCTCGCCGCCCGCCTCCAGTCGCTGACGGCGGAGGGGATCCTGGAGAAGCGGCGCTACCAGGAGTCGCCGCCGCGGGACGAGTACGTCATCACGGAGCGCGGTATCGCCCTGTGGCCGGCCCTCCGCTCCCTCGGCCTCTGGGGCCGCCAGTACTACGCCGAGACCCAACTGCGCTACTTCCGGCACGTCGACTGCGGCACCGAACTCGGGCCGTACGGCGAATGCCCGGCCTGTGCAACCGTCGTACCCGTCGAGGACGTCCTCATGGAGCCGGGACCCGAACTCGACCCGGACCCGGCGGACCCGGTCAGCCGGGCGCTGCTCAGGCCGCGGAGGCTGTTGCAGCCCCTGGAACTGCCCGTCGAGAGCGATCAGGTATAACCGAGGCATACGAACCGAACAGACGAGTGGCAGTACATACGCACAGGAGGGGGGCAGTCATGATCCGCAGCCGGATGGCGCTGCGTCCCGTCGCCGTACTGCTGCTCCCGCTGCTCGTCCTCCAGGTCGCGCTGCTCGACACCGGCAGCCTCACCGCCACCGTCGCGCTCGCCGCGACCGCGGCGGCCGGCTCCGCGCTCGCCGCCTGCGCCCTGCTCACCGCGCGCTGCGCGCCCGCGGTGCCGCCCACCCGGGTGCGTACGGCCATCCGCGACCGTGCCCGCCGTACGGCGTTCCTGCCGCAACGCGACCCCGACGCCAAGGGGCGCACCCGGCCCCGAGCCCCCGGATCCGCCCTTCCGGCGACCGCCGCGCAGGGCTCACTCCTCACGTGTAGCTGACCCCGCGCGGGTCGTCATGCCGCCCTGTCCCAGTACCGGCACGACGAGACCCCCGGAGGGCTCACCCATGTCCGTTTTCACTGTCTTCGCCGACCTGGTCGGACACTTCGCCGACCTGCTCCAGCCGCTGTTCGGCGCCTCGGCGGCGGCCGCCGCCATCGTCCTGTTCACCGCTCTCGTACGACTGCTCGTCCATCCCCTGTCCCGGGCCGCGGCCCGCGGTCAGAAGGCCCGGACCGCACTGCAACCGAAGATCGCCGAGCTGCGGAAGCGGCACAAGAAGGAACCCGAGAAACTCCAGAAGGCGGTGCTGGAGCTGCATGCCGAGGAGAAGGTCTCGCCGGTCTCCGGGTGCCTGCCGTCCCTGTTGCAGCTGCCGGCGTTCTTTCTGCTCTACCACCTGTTCTCCAGCACGAGCATCGGCGGACGGGCGAACGAACTGCTCACGCACCAGCTGCTTGCCGCTCCGCTGGGTGGGCGGTGGGCGGATGCCCTCGGGGGCGGTGGGGTGTTCGGGGGCGCGGGGCTGGTCTATCTCGGGCTGTTCGCCGTGGTCACTCTCGTCGCTGTCTTCAACTACCGGCGTACGAAGCGGATGATGGCCGCCAACAGTCCCTTGCCGGTGCAGGGCGGTGAGTCGGTGCCGGGGCTCGGAGCCGTCAGCAAGGTGATGCCGTTCATGTCCTTCTTCACCTTGTTCACGGTGGCGGTGGTGCCGCTGGCCGCCGCGCTGTACGTGGTCACCAGTACGGCGTGGAGCGCTGTGGAGCGGGCGGCCCTGTACTCCTGAGCCGGTGGTTACGGTCCAGTCCGTGAACCGGGTATTGCGGACTGGACCATGACCTTGGAGGATCGACCAGTCCTCCGATGGCTGCACCCATCGGTCGGCGCCGCGCGATCGAGGGAGATAGTGATCATGAAGCTGCTGCGAGTCGGTACGGCGGGATCGGAGACGCCCGCGCTGCTCGACGCCGAGGGGGTTCTGCGGGACCTGTCCGGTGTCGTGACCGACATCGACGGGACGTTGCTCGCCGACGACGCGGCGCTCGGCCGGATCCGTGCCGCCGCCGACGCCGGCGAGCTGCCCGCGCTGGACGCCACCGGGCTGCGGGTCGGACCGCCGGTGGGGCGGATCGGCAAGATCGTGTGCATCGGGCTGAACTACCACGACCACGCCCGCGAGACCGGGGCCGAGCCGCCCGCCGAGCCGGTGGTCTTCTTCAAGGCCGCGGACACGGTGGTCGGGCCCTACGACACGGTGCTGGTCCCTCGCCGTTCGGTGAAGACGGACTGGGAGGTCGAGCTCGCCGTCGTCATCGGGCGCACAGCCCGGTATGTGTCGGACGACGAGGATCCGCTGGCGTATGTCGCCGGGTACGCGGTCGCGCACGACGTGTCCGAGCGGGAGTTCCAGATCGAGCGGGGCGGGACCTGGGACAAGGGGAAGAACTGCGAGACGTTCAATCCGCTGGGGCCGTGGCTGGTGACGGCGGACGAGGTTGTCGATCCGCAGGATCTGTCGCTGAAGCTCTGGGTGAACGGGGAGTTGAAGCAGGACGGGACGACGGCTGAGCAGATCTTTTCCGTGAAGGAGGTTGTGCGGTACGTCAGCCAGTTCATGACCTTGTACCCGGGGGACGTCATCAATACCGGGACGCCGGCGGGGGTTGCCATGGGTGAGCCTGAGCCGAAGCCGTATCTGCGGGGCGGGGATGTTGTGGAGCTGGAGATTTCGGGGCTTGGCCGCCAGCGGCAGGAGTTGAAAGACGCCTAAAGGGTGGGGGACTGCGCTTGTTCTGCGACCGCGTGTGCGTCGTGGTTGCTCGCGCAGTTCCCCGCGCCCCTGAAAACGTGCAGTTACCCGGGACCCTGAAAGCGTCAGCTCTTGTGCAGGAACTCCTCCAACGCCTCCACCACGAAGCGGTGGTCCGCCAGTTGTGGGAGGCCCGATACCGTCACCGCGCCGATGACGCCCACGCCCAGGACGTTGATCGGGAAGGAGCCGCCGTGGGCCGCGTACTCGTCGGGGTCCAGGCGGGAGGAGTCCTCGAAGGTGCTGCCCTTGGCACGGAAGCGGGCGCCCACCAGGTAGGAGGCGGAGCCGAAGCGTTCGACCACGCGGCGCTTGCGGGCGATCCAGGCGTCGTTGTCCGGGGTCGAGCCGGGCAGGGCCGCGTGGAAGAGCTGCTGGCCCGCGCGGTGGATGTCGATCGCGACCGGCGCCTGGCGTTCGCGGGCCATCTCCACGAGCAGGGAACCCAGCGCCCAGGCGTCGTCGTGGGTGAACTGGCTGAAGACCAGGTGCCGTTCCTGCGCCTCCAGTTCCTCCAGAGGCGGGGTGAGTTCCGGGTGGAACTTCGGGGTGATCTCCTGGTTGTGCGTCACAGCGCCACCGCCACTCCGTCGCGGGCCGAACGGCGGGCCGCCTCGAGTACGTCGAGGGCGGCGGCCGCCTCCAGAGCGGTCACCGGGTTGGGACCGTCGTCGTTGAGGGCCCTGGTCACGGCCGCATAGTAGGCCGGATAGTCGCCGGGGAGGGTGGGTTCGACGCGGCCTCCTCCGGTCAGCGGGGAGTCGCCGGATCCCACGCGGCCCCAGAGGGATTCGGGTTCCGTGCCCCAGTCGGCGGTCGTGTGCGGGCGCCTGCCTTCCCGCAGGGCCGCCTCCTGCGGATCGAGGCCGTACTTCACGTAACCCGCCCGCGAGCCCAGCACCCGGAAACGCGGGCCGAGTTGGGCGGCCGTCGCGGAGACATACAGATGGGAGCGGACGCCGCTCGTGTGTGTGACGGCGATGAACGTGTCGTCGTCCGTCTCGGCGCCGGGGCGGCGGATGTCCGACTCGGCGTAGACCTGGGCCGCGGGGCCGAAGAGGACGAGGGCCTGGTCGACGACATGGCTGCCGAGATCGTAGAGCAGACCTCCGATCTCTGTGGGGTCGCCGGACTCGCGCCAGCCCCCCTTCGGCTGCGGACGCCAGCGCTCGAAGCGGGACTCGAACCGCCATACGTCGCCCAACTCGCCCTCGGCGAGCAGCTTGCGGAGGGTCAGGAAGTCGTTGTCCCAGCGGCGGTTCTGGTAGACGGAGAGCAGGAGGCCGCGGTCCTCGGCGAGGGCTGCCAGCTCGCGCGCCTCGGCCGCCGTGCCCGCGACGGGCTTGTCCACCACCACCGGGAGGCCGGCCTTCAGGGCGGCGGTCGCCAGCGGGACATGCGTCTTGTTCGGGGACGCGACCACGATCAGGTCCAGCTCGGCGGCGCGGTCGAGCAGTTCGTCGGGGGTGGTCGCGATCCGTACGTCCGGGAACTCGGCGCGGGCCTGCTGCCGCCGCTCCGGGTTCGAGGTGACCACCGTGTCGAGGACGAGGCCCTCGGTGGCGGTGATCAGCGGGGCGTGGAAGACGGAGCCCGCGAGGCCGTAGCCGACGAGGCCGACGCGGAGGGGTGTGCGAGTTGTGCGTCCAGTCATGCCGTCCACTTTCACAACGCTGTTGCCAAAGTGCAAGGGGGAGGGAGAATGGTGGGGTGAAGAGGATGACGGTCAGCGGTGCGAACCTGCCGGCGCTGCGCAGCCACAACATGGCGCTGGTACTCGATCTGCTGCGCACGGCCGGCGCGGACGGCATCAGCCGGCTCGAACTCGCCGAGCGGACCGGGCTGACCCCGCAGGCCGTCAGCAAGATCACCGCCCGGCTGCGGGACGAGGGGCTCGCCACGGAGGCGGGTCGCCGCACCTCGACGGGAGGCAAGCCCCGTACGGTGCTGCGGCTGGTGCCCGAGGCGGGCCACGCGGTCGGACTGCACCTGGACCGGGACGAACTGCGGGCGGTACTGGTCGATCTCACGGGAACCGTGGTGGAGGAGCGGCGCACCTCGCTGGACCTCGGGACGGGCGCTGAGGCCGTGCTGTCCGCGGTGGCGGAGGAGACGGGATCGCTGGCGGGGGCCCTCCTCACGGCACCCCTCCTCGGCGTCGGTGTCGCTCTTCCCGGCCCCCTCGATCACAACCGGGGGGTCCTGCACCGCGTGACGGGGTTCCCCGAGTGGGACGGTTTTCCCCTGCGGGACGCGCTCGCACGGCGGCTCGGCGGGCCGGTCGTCGTCGACAAGGACACCAACGCGGCCGCGCTGGGACTCGCCGTCGGGGGCGAGGGCGGGTCCTTCGCCTATCTGCATCTCGGTACGGGACTCGGCGCCGGGCTGGTCATCGGCGGCGCCGTGCACCGGGGCGCCCGTACCGGCGCCGGGGAGTTCGGTCACCAGGTCGTCCAGCTGGACGGGCCGCCGTGCGGCTGCGGCAACCGCGGCTGCGTCGAGGCGCTGTGTCTGGCCGCGGTGGCGCGCGGCGAGGTGGACGAGGCGGCGCATGTGCTCGGTATCGGCGCCGGCAACCTGGTCGCGCTGCTCGACATCGACCTCGTGCTCCTCGGCGGCCGTACCGTCGAAGCCGCCCCGGACGCCTTCCTACGAGGGGTGCGTGCCGTCCTCGACGAGTGCGCCCGGCGCCTCGGTGAGGCCACGGTCCCGGTCCGGGTCGTCTCCGGCGGGGTCGCCGAGGGGGCGGCACAACTGGTGTTGGCACCGCTGTTCGGCCGGGCCGACGGTTGAGGGGGCTTGGGTCTTCAACCCGTCCGGGGCTTGGTCTTTCAGCCCGTCCGGCGTTTGAGGACGAGGCCGTTCAGGCCGAAAGCGGGAGGTCTGGGGGCGGCAGCCCCCAGGGTCGGGACGGGAAGGGGCGGCGGGGTGAAACACGCGCGGGCACGGCGGCAGCAGCCCCCGCACACGCCTGCGCTGAACGAGCGGACCTGCCACCCCGCACGGAGCGCCGCCACTCCCCACCCCCCGCCCCCCGGCAGACTCACGTGTCCATGCGACCCTGCACGCCCGTCTCCCTCTGCCTGGCGGCAGCCGCCCTGCTCGCCCCGGCGCCCCCGGCGCACGCGGCCCCCGCCCCCACCTGCGCCGCCCCCGACGCCCACCGCTTCCCCCTCACCACCCGCATCCACGGCGGCCCCGACACCTATGAAGCCGGCGGCGGATACGGCATCTGGTACCTGGACCTCACCAACACCACCACCCGGACCTGCCGAAACATCCACCCGGTGGTCGTGCTCGTCGACGACAGGCACGAGCTCACGCCCTCGCAGCCCCACCTGGAGTTCTACGACGGCACCCAGCCGCACCCCGTCCACTTCGAGACCACCGACGAGGACGAACTGGTCGGCGCCTTCGACGACGGCTTCCCCGGGTTCACCGTCGGCCCCGGGCGGACCGTCACCGTGAAGATCCGCCTCGCGCTCACCTCGGACGCAGCCCCCAACAAGGTCACCGCCGACGCCGCCGTGGTCCAGCGCCACAACGACGACGGCGACTGGGTCGGACAGTCCAACGACTACGCCTTCCGCATCCACAACGACGCGAGCCCCACGCCCAACCCCAGCACCACGGGAACCGGCACGACAACGCCCAGCCGCGCCCCCCGCCTCCCCTTCGCCGACGAACTCGCCCGCACCGGCCTGGGCACCCCCGGCGTCGCCCTCGCCACCGCCGCGGTCCTCGTCACCGGCGGCGCGCTCCTGCTGGCCCGCAGACAGCGCAGGCGCCGCTGAGACGCCCATTCCCCAAGATCCGGCCAGTGTCTACGCTGGGGGCGCACAGGCAGCACCGCGTACATGCGTACGGCAGGAGATCCCGCACATGGCAGAACGCAGGCCCATCGAGTCGTGGCTCACCGACATGGACGGTGTGCTCATCCACGAGGGCGTACCGATCCCCGGCGCCGACGCCTTCCTCAAGAAGCTCCGCGAGTCCGGCAAGCCCTTCCTGGTCCTCACCAACAACTCGATCTACACCCCGCGCGACCTGCACGCCCGGCTGCGCCGCATGGGACTGGACGTGCCGGTCGAGTCCATCTGGACCTCGGCCCTGGCCACCGCACAGTTCCTGGACGACCAGCGGCCGGGCGGCTCGGCCTACGTCATCGGCGAGGCGGGGCTCACCACCGCGCTGCACGACATCGGGTACATCCTCACCGACCACGAGCCGGACTACGTCGTCCTCGGCGAGACCCGGACGTACTCCTTCGAGGCCATGACCAAGGCCGTACGGCTGATCAACGACGGTGCCCGCTTCATCTGCACCAACCCGGACGAGACCGGCCCCTCCACCGAGGGTCCGCTGCCCGCCACCGGCGCGGTCGCCGCGCTGATCACCAAGGCGAGCGGCAAGAAGCCGTACTTCGCGGGCAAGCCCAACCCGCTGATGATGCGGACCGGCCTGAACGCCATCGGGGCGCATTCCGAGACCAGCGCGATGATCGGCGACCGCATGGACACCGACGTACTGGCCGGCATGGAGGCCGGAATGCAGACGTTCCTGGTGCTCACCGGGCTGACCCGGCCCGAGCAGGTCGAGGACTTCCCGTACCGGCCGTCCAAGGTCGTCGACTCGATCGCGGACCTCGTCGACCGGGTCTGAACCCCGAAACCCTGCTTGACCCATTTGGAGCAATGCGGCCCCGCTGAGGATGCGGGGCCCGGGCCCGCGGGGGAGTCTCCAGATATCTGGAGGTTTCACGATGGGTTCACTACGTCTCACTCTCTGTACCGGGGTTCTGGCCGCCTGCGCCTTCACCCCGCCGGTGTACGCGGTCGACGCGGGCGGAGCCGGCATCTCTGTGAGCCCCTCGTCCCCCGCACCCGGGGCGGACGTCGCGCTCCGGGTGACCGGCTGCTCCGGCAAGGCGGGGAGCGCCGCGTCCAGGGCGTTCGTCGCGGACGTGCGACTCGCGGGTGCCGACGGCACCCTCACCGGGGACACTCGCGTCCGCGCCTCGGCCGAGCCCGGCTCCTACGACGTGAAGGTCACCTGCGCGGGCTCTGTGACCACGGGCAAGGTCACCGTCGTGTCCCAGCCCCAGTCCCCCTCTCAGCTGGCCTCGCACCTCGCGGCGTCCCCCGTCGCCCCCGTCCACGCGGGCGGCGGTGGCACCACCCATTTCGCTACCGTGGATGTCCGTGATGCCGGACCCGGCACGGGGCAGGCGGTCACCGGGCTGGTGCTCGTGGGCGCGGCCGCGGGCGCCGTCGCGGTCCTGAGCGCGCGCCGGAGCCGCAGAACGGACTGAACCCATGTCCGACGACGAACACTCCTCCGGCTCCGGGCGTCTCCTGATGGGCCTGACCTGGGCGGCGCTGCTGCTCGCGCTGTGGAACTGGGGGGTGCAGGTCACCGACGTACGGCAGGGCACATCCGCACCCACCACCGGTGACATGGCCGCGATCGGACGGGCGCCGGATACGCAACTCCCGCCTGCCGCACGCCCCTTGGGTGACGCGCTGCCGCAGCGCATCGACATTCCCGCCCTGGGCGTCCAGGCGCCCGTGGTGCCCCGCGGCCTGGACCGGCAGGGAGCGATCGATCCGCCGCCCTTCGACCAGGCGGGCACCGTCGGGTGGTACGCGGGCGGAGCCAGGCCGGGTGCCGCCGGGGCCGCGCTGATGGTGGGTCACCTCGACACCGAGACCCGGCCCGCTGTCTTCTACAAGCTGAGCACCGTACGACCGGGCCAGACCGTCCGCGTCATCCGCGACGACGGCAAGGTCGCCGAGTTCACCGTCGACGGCATCCAGATCCAGGACCGCGACCACTTCGACGCCCGGCAGGCCTATGGCTCGCACCAGCAGGGGCGCGCCGAACTGCGGCTGATCACCTGCGGGGGCACCTTCGACCGGGACAGCGGCAACTACACGGCGAACGTGATCGTCTCGGCCTACCTCACGGGAACGGCTCTCTGACCCGCCCTCACCTGGCCCGGTCGGCGGCCCGTCCCCCCGGAAGCCGCCGACCGGGCTGGTCTTCAACCTCGGGCGCGCGGGCTGCGGGAGTGCTGCGCCGCTCCGAGGGCTGGCCCCCGGGCCCCTGGCAGGACGGCTGGTGGCTGTGGTGTCCGGTGGGGATATCGCGAGGCGGTCCTCAGTGCCGGCACCGGGGCTGTCCTCACCTGGCCCGGTCGGCGGCCCGCTCCCCCCGAAGCCGCCGACCGGGCTGGTCCTCAACCGCGGGCGCACGGGTTGCGGGAGTAACCCGGCGACCGGCGCGGGAGGTTCAGGGGCCACAGTGGCCAGGACTGGCCGGGGACTTGGGCCGTCTGAGACGACTCTAGAACGGATGAGCGCCCGAGCCTAGAGGCTGAATGACGCCAGGTTCCGTTACGGTGGCTCTCCGTCATACATGCTGGTGACCGGCACGTCATCGAGGCTTCTACGGCGACCCTCCGCACCGGCCGGGTGCTTCCGTGCCCACCCCGGCCATGGGCTGTAACAGCTCGCCGACAAGTTCGGGCGACCTCGTGGGCGAGGCGGGCCGTATGTCAGGATTGAGACTTGGACCAGTGCACCCAAGGGGGAGTTGGATGTACGGCATGAGGGGGGCCCGAATGAGGGCTTCCGTGGCGGTGCTGGGGGCGGCACTGCTGGTCGCGGGGTGTTCCTCCGGGGGCGGCGACGACAAGAACGCCGGCGCGAAGATCACCCAACAGCCCAAGGACAGCGACCCGTTCTGGGTCAACCCGGACGGCAACGCGGCACGTCAGGTCGCCGCCTACGCCAAGTCGGGCAACGACTCCGAAGCCGAGCAGATCCGCAAGATCGCCGAGCAGCCGACCGGCGAGTGGATCGGCCCGGAGAACCCCGAGCAGGAGGCTCAAGGCTTCACGGAGGCCGCCGACAAGGCCGGCCGCACGGCCCTCCTGGTCCTCTACAACATCCCGCACCGCGACTGCGGCCAGTACTCCCAGGGCGGCGCGGCCGACGGCAACGCCTACCGCGCCTGGATCGACGGGGTGGCCGCGGGCATCGGGGACCGCTCGGCCATGGTGATCCTCGAACCGGACGCGGTACTGCACCTGGTGGACGGCTGCACCCAGTCCCAGTTCCAGGAGGAGCGCTACAGCCTCCTCAACTACGCCATCACCAAGCTCAAGTCCCTGAAGAGCACCAAGGTCTACCTGGACGCGGGCAACGCCGGCTGGGGCCACCCCGACCAGATCTTCCAGCCCCTCCAGCGCGCGGGCGTGGCCCAGGCCGACGGCTTCTCGGTCAACGTCTCCAACTTCTACTCCACCGAGGACTCCATCGCCTACGGCAAGCAACTGTCGGCAAAGGTGGGCGACAAACACTTCGTCATCGACACCAGCCGCAACGGCAACGGCCCGTACACAGCAGGAAAGCCCGACGAGAACTGGTGCAACCCGCCGGGCCGCAAACTGGGCGAGGCGCCGACGACGAAGACGGCGGATCCCCTGGTGGACGCATACCTGTGGGTCAAGCGCCCCGGGGAATCCGACGGCACCTGCAAGGGCGGCCCCAAGGCAGGCGAATGGTGGCCGACCTACGCATTGAAGCTGGCGGAGGGGTCAGGCTCTTAGGGGGCGCGGGGCTGTGACATTTGCGGCTCCGCCGCCTGGGCGCGACAAGCCACAGCGCTCCCGCGCCCAAACAACCAACCCGCGGGAGCGCTACGGCACCTTGACCCACTGCGCCTTCGACGGCGTCCCCTGATCGTCATCGACGAACAGCATGTACCACCCGGACGTCACCAGATTCCGATTCTTCGGCACAGTAACCGTGATCTTGTCCCCGGAGACCTTGTAGTCCAACGCAATGGACCGCTGATCGACATCAGTCACATGCGTCGACGCACTGGGCCGAATCAACCGCACCTTCTTGATCGCCGAAGCCTGCGGAGACGTGAACGTCCCCGACCCGCCCCGAGCAATCGTCTGCGGCCCCCCGGACAACGACGGCCGCGAATCCCGATAAAGATAGGGCGGGGTGTAAATCTCGATCCGCTGCTCGAACTTCCCCGGCTTCGTGTTCGCCTTGTCGCCGTACAACGAGTCCGACCCGAAGAACATCACCCGTCCGTCCGGCAGCAGAATCGACCCGGAGTGGTAGTTCCGCCCCACCTCAGGATCGGCGACCCGCCGGAACGTGTTGGTGTCCGGGTGATAGAGCCGGGCCTGCAGGATGTTGGAATCGCTGCGCCCGCGATAGTCCTCCGACCCGCCGGACACCAGCACCGTGTCGTCGGGCAGCACCGAGGACTGCGGATAGCGCGTGCCCTTCTCCAACGTCGGCCCGTCCACGAACTTCGGGTTCTGGTCCTTCAGGTCGATCAGCCGCGTCTTGTTGCTGGACAGCTTGGACTCGCCGACCCCGCCACCGCCGATCACCATGAACTTCTCGTTCTGCGCCGGAGGCAGCAGCACCGTGCCGGACGTCTCCATCTCGTTCGCGTCGCTCAGCCCGGGCAGCTTCGTGAACTTATTGGTGTCGATATCCCAAATGCCCGGAATGCGGCCGACATTGTCCGGCCCGTACCCCGCATTCGAACCCGAGTAGAAGATCTTGCCGTTCTGCATCAGGAACAGCGCCGGGTACGTCGGGAGCTGCCGGATCTTCGGCAGGTACGTCCACTTCTTGGTCTTCGGGTCGAAGACCTCGTTCTTGCCCGGCACCAGCTGCCCGATGTCGTCGAGCCCGGACACGCTGAGGATCTTGCCGTCGCTCAACGTCGTCAGCGTCGGATACCAGCGGGCCTCGTTCATCGGGTCGACCTTGATGTACTTCTCGGCGACCGGGTCGAACTCGAAGGCGTCCCGGATCCCCTGGAAGTCCTTCTTGTCGAGGGCGAGCTTCTGCGCGATGCCGTATGTGTTGCGCGCGTCGGCGCCGGTGAGGCCCTGGATCCGGTAATTGTCCTGTGTACCGGTCTCGTACCTCGACCCGCTCTTCTTCGCCTCGACGTAAATACGGCCCAGACCCGGGTCGTTGCGCAGGAACTTTCCGGTCCTCGGGTCGAAGACCTTCTTCGCGCGCGGCACTAGCACCGGGTCTTTGGACACGAAGGTCTTGCCGTTCTCCTTGCCCGTGAACGCGGTTCCCGCGGGCAGCGTTATCGGCTTGTCCGGGTTCTCGTTGTGCACCACCATCAGGCCGCCGGCCTTGGTGACGTCACCCTTCAGCTTCTCGTACCGCTTCGTCCCGCCCGCGATCAGCAGATTGCCGTTGGCCAACTGCGTGTGGCCGGTGCAGAACAGGTCCTTCGGAGTCGGGATCTTCTTGATCGTGCCCTTGACCGGGTCCCAGATCCGGGTGTCGAACTTCTTCGCGTTGAAGTTGTCCTGGTTGTTGCCCGAACCCGCGATCAGCAGCACCTTGCCGGTGCGCAACAGCGCCGCGTGGATGGTGTCCTGGCGGTATTCCGGCGGGAACTCGACGATGTCCCAGTGCCCGTTCTTCGCCTTGTACTCGGGTCTGTTGATCTTGTACTCGTGGTACTTCTCGGTCCCGACGCGGTAGAGCCACGGCCCGTTCATCCCGGCCAGCGCGAGCACCACCGCCGTGCCGATCGCGAGTCGACGGGCGCGGCGGCGGCCTGCACGGTCGTTCATTCCTTACGTCCCCCAAATCCACCGAGAGCGATCTGCATCGTCTGGTCATTGCCTGCGCCCGAGCCCCCGCCGGAGGCGGCCCAGCTGGGCTTCTGCCCCGAGCCGTGCGGCGCGTGCTGCCCGGGCAGCGGCTTCGGCTGGTACGCCGCCGCGGGCGCCGCCGAGTCCTGCGGCTCCTCGTACAGCGGCGCGGGCGGCTGCTTCTTCGCCTGCCTGAGGCCGTACCGCCAGGCGAAGATCGGCGACGCGGTGATCAGCAGGGCGAACGTGGCCCAGATGATCATCGCCGGGTGCGAGTGCCCGAGTGTGAAACCGGCGGCGATCGAACCGCCGAAGACCAGGATGAAGAACAGGTGGATCCGGAAGGTCCCGAACAGGGTGTCCGGGCTGGCGGAGTCGCCCTTGGGCGTGACCACGAACTTGCTCTTGCGGCGCAGCACGGTGTCCATGAGAGAGCGCGCGTAAATGGGCGCCGACAGAGCGGACATCACCATGCCCGCCACACCACCCGAACCCTCCGGCTCGTGCGGGGAGACGTTGTGCCGACGGTTCCAGATGTACAGGCCGATCTGCAGTGCGGACGCGTTGCCGTACAGCATCAGCCAGACCGTCGGATCGATGTTCACACCCGAGGCGCCCAGCCCCAGGAACAGCGCACAACTCAGCGCTGCCAGGATCCAGTTGAGGGCCGACATCGGGTAGAAGATGATCATCATCGTGTAGTTGAAGAGCTTGCCCGGAGGCAGCGAGAACCAGCCCTTCCAGTACTGCTTCAGGATCGTCTCGTACGTGCCCCGGGACCAGCGCAGCTGCTGTGTGAAGAAGTCCGTCCAGGCGCCCGGTCCCTCGCCCACCGCGAGCACGTCCGGCGTGTACACCGAGCGCCACTTCTTGCCCGTCGCCGGGTTCTTGTGCCGGTGGATCTCGAAGCCGGTGGCCATGTCCTCGGTGATCGAGTCGTACAGACCGCCGATCTGCTTGAGCGCCTTGATGCGTACGGCGTTCGACGTACCGACGAACATCGGGGCGCCGTAGCGGTTTCCGGCCCGCTGGATGAGGGCGTGGAAGAGGAACTGCTGGGATTCGGCCGCCTTGGTGATGGGGTTGTCGTAGTTGCCGTACACCTGCGGGCCGATGACGAAGCCGACGTCCGGGTCGCGGAAGAAGCCGAGCATCCGCTCCAGGTAGTTGGGCAGCGGTACGTGGTCGGTGTCGACGGAGGCGAAGAAGTCGTAGTCGTCGCCGTGCGCTTCCAGCCAGGCGTTGTAGTTGCCGTGCTTGGTCTTGGCGCGGTGCGGGCCCTTCTTCTGGTTCCACTGCGGGACTCCCTTGCGGGAGAAGTGGTGCACGCCGAGGCGCTCGCAGACCGCCTTCACCTCGGCGTCGTCGCCCTCGTCGAGGAGCCAGATGTGCAGAAGGCCCCGGTGGCGCAGCCGCACGGCCGCCTCCAGGGTCTTCGTCACCATCTCCAGGGGTTCCTTGCCGGGCACGTACGTCGTGATGAACGCGACTCTCGTGCCGGTCTCGGGCACCACCGGGATGGGGTCGCGGGCGACCAGCGTGGCGTGCGCGTTGGACAGCACGTTCATGCAGCGGAAGAACTCGATCAGACCGATCGAGACGAGCATCACGACGTCGAGCGCCGGAAGGAAGCTGTAGGTCGGATAGTCGCGCTCGGTCCAGTGCTGCGGCTGCAGCAACCAGCCGAGCAGGATCAGCGAGAGCAGCGGCGCGGCGCCCAGCATGAGGGCGGCGCGCAGACGGTGCGGCTCCTGCGAGAGCAGCGAGCGGTACTGCACTTTGTACGGCTTGTTCGGGTCGGGCTGGGTGAGGGGACCGGCCAGCCGGCTGTAGTGCTCGTAGTCGTATCTCGGCAGGGTTTTCTTGATGCGCCGGAACTGGCCTGTCGCGCTGTTTCGATGAGAAGGCACCCTGAGCTGGGTGGTTTCTGACGGGTCGAAGTTCTGCCGGGCGCCCGTCGGCGTCGACGTCATGAGTCATCCCCCCACACGCGGGTCGACCGCGTGTTGTGTTGGTTCCTTCCGCCCGCGGCCGAGTCCCCCTCGACTCTCCACAGACGTATCAGTGACCGGCCGCAGTCACCACACTTTCCACACCCAGAGACATGGAACCGCGACCTCCCGGTTGCATGATGCCCCCCTCGGCATCCGTTCGTGAACGGGGCCCCCTATCCCCACGAACCCGGCAACCGCTTACTTGCCCCCCAACTGCCGCGTATCCGCAGCATCTTGGGAAACAGGGTTCTACGGCGTTCATCATGATCGCAAGATGCGAAACGCGGTGTTTACCGGTCATACGCGTTCATTGTGGCGCGTGTGGGGGTCCTGTGGACCAGTTGTGGACAGCCGGGCGCGGATGTTGCCGAAGTGCTCTCTTATCGCCTCCTCCGCCCTGACCGAGTCGCCCGACCGCACCGCGTCGAGGATGTCCCGGTGCTGTCTGCAGGTGATCTGGTGGTCGGGTGGTGCGCCCCCCAGATCCGTCTGTACGCGGTGGAAGGCGTCCCAGAACGCCTCCAGGACCTCGCCGAGGAGCACGTTGTCCAGCCCTCGGTACAGGCAGGCGTGAAAGGCGCGGTCGGTGTCCGCGAGACCGGCGCCTCCTTGCGCGGCCTGGTGTTCCATACGGTTCACGAGGGTGTCGAGTTCAACGAGGTCCGGCTCCGGGATCCGCCCCGCGAGCCGGGAGACGAGCCCCGTCTCCACCGCCTCGCGCAGCTCCAGCAGCTGGAGCAGGGAGTCCTCTCCCCGGTAGTGCCCGGCGACCGTGCGGAAGGCGAGGCCCTCGATCATCGGGGCCAGTGACATCGGGCCTACGTAGGTGCCGAAGCCGTGCCGGATCTCCACGATGCCCATCGCCTGCAGCGCCTTCAGCGCCTCGCGCACCGAGTTCCGGCTCGCGCCGAGGAACTCCATCAGCTCGGGTTCGGTCGGCAGCGGGGCCCCGGAGGGCAGCCTGCGGTCGATGATCAGCTTCTTGATCCGCTCCTGGAGGTCACGCGCTGCCATGGCCAGAGGGTATCCGGCCAAGCGCTCCGCGGGATGGGCCGCGATGGGTCGGTCGGCGTCTGCGGCTCCCGTCGTGGCCGGCCGCGCCCACGCGGCGGAGCCGCACACCCACGCAGCCCCGCGCCCCTTCGGGGCGCTGCCCGTGCCCCGGCATGCGAAAGGCCCCCCACAGTGGTGGAGGGCCTGCTGTCTGTGCGCCGCCAGGGGCTCGACCCCCGGACCCGCTGATGCTGCATTTCCCGGGGGATCCCCCCGGACCCCCAGCCGTCCCTGCCGGACCCCGGGAGGAGTCTGCCCGCATGGCGAAGGCCCCCCGCTTCCGCGAGGGGCCTGCTGTCTGTGCGCCGCCAGGGACTCGAACCCCGGACCCGCTGATTAAGAGTCAGCTGCTCTAACCAACTGAGCTAGCGGCGCCTGCTGACGTCGTAACTCTACCCGACGGTCGGGGGTGCTCCGGACCATCCGTCCCTGTGGCGCCCGGGGTCACGGACGGCCCTTGTACATCATTCGGACCGTCAACATGCGCGTCGGGAAGAGGGTTGGGAAACTGATCATCGTGGACAGGCCCGGTCATTTTCATCTGGAGTGTGAGGGGTATCGCATGGCGACTCCGGTATTCGAGGAATTCGATCCGGCGAACGACTGCGACTGCCCGGGATGTGCGCACTGGCGGAGTGTTCTGCCGTTTTCGCGGACGGTACGGCACCCGGCGGCCCGCCGGGCCGTGATCGTGGCGGCCGCCGCGTCCGCGGCCCTCGGCGCAGGGCACGTGGCACCGGCGCTCGCCGCCTCGCAGGTGCCGCCCGGACCGGGTGTCTCTGCAGGCAGCGAGGTTGCCACCCCGCAGGGGCACCGGGCCCCGCTGCACGGCAGGGGCGGGCCGCCCGTCGAGCCCGCGGGTGATGTCAAGGCGCCCCAGACCACCCGCGCGGAGATCATCACCCGGGCCAAGAAATGGGTCGACGCGAAGGTGCCGTACAGCATGGAGGCGTACTGGTCCGACGGTTACCGGCAGGACTGTTCGGGCTATGTCTCGATGGCCTGGGGGCTGCCCGGAAACGAATGGACGGGCACCCTGAACAAGTTCGGGGAGCGCGTCAGCAAGGAGGAACTGCAACCCGGCGACATTCTGCTGTTCCACAATCCCCAGAACCCGGAGAGGGGCTCGCACGTCGTCATCTTCGGCGGCTGGAAGGACTACACGCACACCTCGTACCTCGCCTACGAGCAGCGGCCCCCGCAGGCCCGCCGCAAGGAGACCCCGTACGCCTACTGGCACCAGTCGAACCGCTACGTCCCCTACCGCTACAAGGGGCTCAAGGAGGACGCGGCGGCGGGTCCGGACAAGCCGAAGCCGCCGGGTCCGGACAAGCCGAAGCCGCCGGCCACGGCGACCTCGTACCCGGGAGCGGTGTACTTCGGCCCCGGCGCGAACAACAAGTACGTGACCCAGCTCGGGCAGATGCTCGTCGCGCGCGGTGCCGGGCGTTACTACACGATGGGCCCCGGCCCGCGCTGGTCGGACGCGGACCGCCGGGCCACCGGGGCCTTCCAGCTGGCCCAGGGCTGGAAGGGCGCGGACGCGGCCGGGATGCCGGGGCCGCTGACCTGGGACCTGCTGGTGTCGGGCGAGGGCAAGGACATCGCCGCGGTCGAGGCGCCGGATCCGCAGGTGCCTTCGTCCCACGGGGTGCCGGGCTACCCGGGACGGGCGATGTTCCGCCCCGGTGCCTCCAACCCGTACGTCACCCAGCTGGGGGAGCAGCTGGTGACGAAGGGGTTCGACAAGTACTACACGGCCGATCCGGGGCCGGACTGGGACGAGGAGGACCGGCGCAACGTCGAGGACTTCCAGCGCTCCCAGGGGTGGCGGGGCGGCGCGGCGGACGGCCTCCCGGGCCCGGAGACCTGGCGGCGGCTCTTCTCCTGAGCGGTTCCGGCGGTGCCTGTTCCATGCGATTTCGAGCGGTTCGGTTTGACCCCCCTGTTGTGACGCATCTGGCGCGGAGGCTGGAGGCACGCATGAGTACGACGACACCTTCACAGACACCTGAGTCCGAGGGGCCGGGCAGGCCCGGTCGACTCATCCAGAACGAGGCGACCACCGAGATCCCCGTCCATCTGCTGTTCCGCGACGAAGCGGCCCCGGTGTCCGTGCCGCTCAGGCCGACGGTGGTCGGCCGTCGGCAGGGGACGGGCGAACAGCCGCGGTTCCGGCGTCCCCTGCCGGCGATTCCGCGGTCCGCGCCCGAGGTCGACCCCGACCTCGGCGAGCGGCCCGCCAGGGTGCTGCCCGCGACCGCGGGCGTGCTCGCCGGGGCCTGCGGGGCGGCCGGCTGCGTGGCCACCTCGTGGTGGGCCGGCGTCCTGCCGTCCCTCGCGGTGACGGCGCTACGGCTGCCGGCGGACCCGGGCGTCGGGCTCGGCCCCGCGCAGTGGGCGGCCTACACGGGCGCCGCAGCGCTGGGCTTCTTCGGGTTCGGCGGACTCGCGCGCGGCCGGACCGGACGGGCCTGGGTGCTGGGGCTGTACGGCCGCTACCGGGGCACCGTCCGGCGCACCGGACTGATGTGGGTCAACCCGCTGCTGCTGCGCCGCCGGGTCGACGTACGGCTGCGGCACTGGCGCAGCGAGGAGATGCCCGCGGCCGACGGCAACGGGGTCGCGCTGCGTGTGGTGGTGCTGGTGGTGTGGCGGGTGCGGGACACCGCACGGGCGGTGCTGGGCATCGAGGACCACGAGACGTATCTGCGGGAGTGCGTGGAGGCGGCCCTCGCGCGGGTCGCGGTGGAGGCGCCCGGGGCGTCGAAGGGTGCGGTGGAGATGGTCGCGGAGGCGCTGACCCGGCTGACGGCGGCGGACGCGGCGCCGGTCGGGCTCGAGGTGTTCTCGGTGCAGCCGGTCCGCGTCGAGTACGCGCCCGAGGTGGCCGCCGCGATGCAGCGCCGTCGTATCGCCGCGCTGGACGCGGAGCACCGCGCGACCGTGCTCACCTCGGTCGTCGACTCGGTGGAGGACACCGTGACGCGGCTGACCGTGCGGGGCCTGGTGGAACTGGACGACTACGAACGCAAGGCGCTGGTCAAGGACTTGACGGTGGCGTTCTGCGCGGGCCGGGGAGAACCCGGCACGTGAGGGGCATGGGCATGGGCATGCCTTTCATATGGACACAGCCAAGGAGCGGCCATAATCTGAGACTTGGTCTAGACCTGCACGCCTCATGGAACTTCCCCCACGTTCTTCAGGAGCGGCAGCATGCGCAAAAAGACCAAGTGGTACGCCGCCGCGCTCGGACTCACCACGGCAGGAGCCTTCGTGCTCTCCGCGGGAGGCGCGAGCGGCCACGGCTACACGGACCTCCCCATCAGCAGGCAGAAGCTCTGCCAGAACGGCACCGTGACCAACTGCGGCGAGATCCAGTACGAGCCGCAGAGCGTCGAGGGCCCCAAGGGCTTCCCCGCCGCCGGACCGGCCGACGGTGCCATCTGCTCCGGCGGCAACTCCCGCTTCTCCCAGCTCGACAGCCCGAGGACCCCCTCGGGCGGCGCCTGGCCCACCACCAGGGTGGCGGGCGGACAGAGCTACACCTTCCGCTGGCAGTTCACCGCCATGCACGCCACCACGGACTTCAAGTACTACGTGACCAGGCAGGGCTGGAACCAGAACCACAACCTGGCCCGCTCCGACCTCAACACGACACCGTTCCTCACGGTGCCGTACAACGGCCGGCGTCCCCCGGCCACCCTCTCCCACAGCGGCACCCTGCCGTCCGGGCTGAGCGGCCACCACGTCATCGTCGCCGTATGGACGATCGCGGACACGGGCAACGCGTTCTACGCCTGCTCGGACGTCACGTTCTGACCTGCCCGTGGATCTCTGAGCGTTACTTGAGGCAGGCAGGCTTCCCCCGGGGGTAGGTTCCCCACACCAAGCAGTACCTGACCTCGGGGGAAGCACCATGGACCTCTTCTTCTACCTCATCCCCAGCCTCATCCTGGCCCTCGTCCTCTTCGGCGCGTACCGGGTGCTGCGCCGCTCGCTGCAGATACGCAGCGCCTGGAACAGCGGGCTGACGGCCGAGGGGCGCTGTCTGCGGATGTTCACGACGACCCACGGCGGCGGTGGCGACTCGTCCGTGAGCACCACGCTGCACCACGTATACGAGTTCACCGCGCGCGACGGCCGTGTCGTCCGCTTCGAGGAGGAGAACGGCCCGACGACGATCGTGGAGGGCGACTTCGTCACCGTCTACTACGCGGAGGGCGACAACGTGGTCGCCACGGCCAAGACTCCCCGCCGGGGCGTGCTGGCCGCGGGTACCGTCGCCACCCTGGCTTTCCTCGGGGTGGTCGCGGTGTTCTGCGTCGGCTTCATGATCACGTTCCATACGTCGTCCGACGATTTCGGTTTCGGCGACGGCACCGACGACACCACCGACACCGTCGTGGTGGACGGCGTCACGATGACCCCGTGACCCTCCACATCTGACGGACCATCAACTACCGTGCGCCGTCATGGAGTCCAGGGAGTCCACCAGGCGTACGGTCGCGGAACTCGTAGCCCAGCGGTGGGGTGACCACCGCCCCGGCCTGTGGTGCGAGGACCTGGTCCTGACCCATCACGAGGTGGCCGCCGGCGCCGCGGCCCGCGCGGCCCTGCTGGCCGACCTGCTGCCCCCCGGCGCCGAGCCGCACGTGGGCGTACTGCTCGACAACACCCCTGAATACCCTCTCTGGCTGGGCGCGGCAGCGCTCGCGGGAGCGGCGGTCGCCGGGATCAATCCCACCCGCCGGGGCCCGGAGCTGGCCCGCGACATCCTGCACACCGAGTGCCGGATCGTCCTCACCGGGCGCACCCACCTCCCTCTCCTCGCCGGCCTCGAACTCCCCGGCATACGGCTGCTGTTGACCGACAGCGAGGAGTACGACGATCTGCTCGCGTCGTATACGGACGCCGAACCGGACGCCTCCCGGGCCGGCCCCGACGACCGCCTGCTCCTCTACTTCACCTCGGGCTCGACCGGTGCCCCGAAGGCCGCGATCTGCACCCAGGGGCGGCTGGCCGCCGCGGGGGCCTCGCTGGTCGGCCAGTTCGGGGTGCGCCCCGACGACGTGCACTACATCTGCATGCCGATGTTCCACGGCAACGCGGTGATCGCCGACTGGGCGCCCGCGCTGGTGGCCGGTGCGGGGGTGGCGCTGCGGCGGCGCTTCTCGGCCTCGGGGTTCCTGGCGGACGTACGGCAGTACGGGGCGACGTACTTCACGTATGTGGGGCGGGCCGTGCAGTACATCCTGGCCACCGAGGAGCGCGCGGACGACCGGGACAATCCCCTGCGGCTCGGCTTCGGCACGGAGGCGGGTGCGGTGGACGCGGCGGCCTTCGAGCGGCGGTTCGGGGTGCGGCTGGTGGAGGGGTACGGGTCGTCGGAGGGCGGGGCGGCCGTGCAGTGGTCGCCCGGGACACCGACCGGGGCGGTGGGGCGGGCGGTACCCGGTCTCGTCGTACTCGATCCGCAGACACACAAGGAGTGCCCGCCCGCCGTCTTCGACCCGGCCGGGCGGCTGCTCAACGGGGACGAGGCCATAGGGGAACTGGTGAACCAGGGGCCGAATCCCTTCGAGGGGTACTGGCGCAATCCCGCGGCGGAGGCCGAGCGGCGGCACGACGGCTGGTACTGGACCGGGGATCTCTTCTACCGGGACGTCGACGGCTACCTCTACTTCGCGGGCCGCACCGACGACCGCCTGCGCGTCGACAGCGAGAACCTGGCCGCCGCGATGATCGAGAACATCCTCGCCCGGTACGAGGGCGCCGACGCCGTCGCCGTGTACGCCGTGCCTGATCCGGTGACCGGGGACCAGGTGATGGCGACGATCGCCGGGAGCTTCGACCCGGCGGCCTTCGCCGCCTTCCTGGCCGCCCAGTCCGACCTCGGGACGAAGATGGCGCCGCGGTTCGTGCGGGTGGTGGAGCGGATGCCGGTCACGGCCACGAACAAGATCCACCGGGCCCAGCTCAGAAGGGAGGGGTTCCGGTGCGCCGACCCGGTGTGGTGGCGCCCGCCCGGCGAGCACACATCCCCGTACCGAAGGCTGACCAGCCAAGACCAGGAAGCCACCGAAGGCCGCCTCGCTCCCACGAGCGACCCCGCCTGAGGGCGGGGGTGCGGGGGACGAAGCCACCACCGTGAGCGGCTTCACAGCCGTGGGCGGACTGCTTCACTCTGCGGCTGCGCGGCGGCCGCCGGTGGGAGGGAGTGTGAGTGGCGAAGCCCCCACAACGCGCGGCGAAGCCGCGCAAAAACAACGATGGCGAGACCGGTTCGCGTTTTCCGCGAACATGCCTCGCCATCGCCATCGTGCGCCGCCAGGGACTCGAACCCCGGACCCGCTGATTAAGAGTCAGCTGCTCTAACCAACTGAGCTAGCGGCGCATGACTCACGCCAACCGCATTCGCACGTTTCCGTGTCTCGCGGGTGGCGACGAAGAAAATACTACCTGGTCCGGAGGGGTGCTCCGGACCACCTGTCGAGGTCCGCCTAGATCGCCAGGGACAGCAGCACCGGCGCCGCGTTCCGGTTCAGGGTGTCCGCGGCCTGGCGGAGGCGGTGGGCGTCCTCGACGGGGAGGGAGAGGGCCAGGCAGCCGACCGAGGAGCCGGCGCTGATCGGGACGGCGGCGCAGACCGTGCCGACCGCGTACTCCTGGAGGTCCAGGTGGGGCACGGTGGGCGGCTGGGACTCCAGGCGGGAGAGCAGCAGCCGGTCGCTGGTGATCGTGCGCGAGGTGAGGCGGGCCAGTTTGTGGCGGGAGAGGTGGTCACGCCGGCTGTTGTTGTCGAGCTGGCCCAGGAGGCTCTTGCCGACCGCGGTGGCGTGCGCCGAGTAGCGGAAGTCGACCCACTCGTTGACCGCCGGGGTGGTCGGGCCGTCGGCGTACTGGGCGATCTTGACCTCGCCGTCGACGTACCGGCTCAGGTACACGGCCGCGCCCACCGAGTCGCGCAGCCGGTCCAGGGTGCGCTGGAGCTTGTCGCGCAGCGCCTGCTCGCGGCCCTGTGCGGAGCCGAGGCGGGTGAGGGCGTCGCCCGTGACGTAGGCGCCGTCGGTGATCTGCTCGACGTAGCCCTCGCGGCGCAGCATCCTCAGGAGCGTGGTCAGCCGCTCCGGGGTGAGGCCGGTCAGCCTGGCGAGCTCGGTGTCGGTGACTCCGGTGGTGTGCCGTGCCACGGTCTCCAGGACGCGCAGGGCGTCCTGGGCCGAGTGGTACGGCGCGGTCGGCTCGTGCTTCAGCGCCACGGTGGTCCCCCTGCGCTCGCTCTACAACTGGGCCGTATTGCGGACAGCGAATCTCTTCCACGATAACGGTCAAGCGGCTTGTTGTGAGCGGTTGTTGACGAGATTAAGACCCCGGTGCACGGCTCTCAGCAGGGGCGCAGGCACTCTGGCATATGCCACTGCCATGACCCGGCGCCGGGACCTCGTAGATTGACCGACGTTCAACTCCTGAAGGCTCCCGAAGTCACAGCACCGCGCTGAGAAATTCCCGCGTCCGGTCCTTCTCTGGGTCGCTGAAGATCTTCTCCGGCGGGCCGGACTCGATGACCCGGCCGGAGTCGAACATCAGCACCTGGTCCGAGATGTCCCTTGCGAAATTCATCTCGTGGGTCACGCAGAGCATGGTGATGTCGGTGGTGCGGGCGATGTCCCGCAGCACGTCGAGCACGCCCGCCACCAGTTCCGGGTCCAGTGCCGAGGTCACCTCGTCCAGGAGCAGCACCTGCGGCCGCATCGCCAGCGCCCGGGCGATCGCCACCCGTTGCTGCTGGCCTCCGGAGAGCTGGGTCGGGCGGGCGTCGCGCTTGTCGGCGAGGCCCACCATCTCCAGCAGCTCACGGGCGCGTGCCTCCGCCTCGTCCTTGGGGAGGCCGAGGACCGTGACCGGGGCCTCGGTGATGTTCCGCAGCACCGACATGTTCGGGAACAGGTTGAACTGCTGGAACACCATCCCGATCTTCTTGCGGACCTCGCGGATCTGTTTCTCGGGCGCCGGGAAGAGCTGGTCCCCGTCGACGGTGATCGTGCCCTCCTCCGGCTTGGTCAGTGTCATCAGCAGCCTGAGGATCGTCGTCTTGCCGGAGCCGGACGGGCCGATCAGCGTGACGTGCTTGCCGGAGTTCACGGAGAAGTCGAGCCGGTCGAGGACCGTGTTCGAGCCGAACCGCTTGGTGACGTGGTCGAAGCGGATCAGTTCGCTGCCGTCCACCGGCGGGTTGGCGCTCGCGTCGGGTTCTTTCATCAAAGGCGTGTCAGCGGACAAGGCGTCGCTCCAGGGCTCGTACGAGAAGGGAGGCCGGATAGGCGATGAAGATGAAGGCCACACCGATGACCGTCAGAGGCTCGGTGAACTGGAAGTGCTCCTGGGAGAACAGACGGGCCTCGCCGAGCATGTCCATGACGGTGATGGTCATCAGGATCGGTGTGTCCTTGAGCATCGCGATGACGTAGTTGCCGAGGGCCGGCACGACCCGGCGGATCGCCTGCGGCAGGATCACCGCGGTCCACGTGTGCCGCACCGGCAGGTTCAGCGCGACGGCTGCCTCCCACTGGCCGGCGGGGACCGCCTCGATGCCGGCCCGGTAGACCTGCATCGTGTACGTCGAGTAGTGCAGCCCGATCGCGCAGACACCGGTGGTCAGTGCCGAGAACGTCACGCCCCACTCGGGCAGCACGTAGAAGAAGAAGAACAGCTGCACCAGCAGTGGGGTGTCACGGATGAACTCCGTGACCACCCCGACCGGCCAGCGCACGAAGCGCGTCGGAGTGCGCATCAGCAGCGCCCACACCAACCCGAGCGCGAACGAGATCAGCGAGCCGAGGACCAGGATCTGCAGGGTGACCAGCAGTCCGTCCCAGAACTTCGGCATGAAGTCGGCGACAGCGCTCCAGTCCCATTTCATCCGAGAGCACCTCCCGCGCCCACGCCGGTCGTCTCAGGACGACGCAGCTCCTGCTCGGGCGTGCGCCCGACCGGTTTGCCCAGACCTGTCTTGAGCTTGCGTTCCAGTCCCCGCATCCCCCGGGTGAGCAGGAACGCGATGACGAAGTAGATCAGCAGGACGTAGGTGTAGATCTCCGCGCTCTGCTGCAGGGCCAGGCGCACCAGGTTGGCGCTGAACGCCAGGTCGCCCATGCCCGTGACGGACACCAGCGCGGTGCCCTTGAGCAGCTCGATCAGCAGGTTGGAGAACGGCGGGATCATCTCCGGCACCGCCTGCGGCAGCAGGATCAGCCGCATCCGCTGCCAGGGCGTGAAGCTGAGCGCGACACCGCCCTCGCGCTGCGCCGGGTCGACGGCGTTCAGCGCGCCGCGCACGATCTCGGCGCCGTACGCCCCGTAGGTCAGTCCGAGGGCGAGCGTGCCGGCCCACAGGGGCACGAGCTGCCAGCCGAATGCGACCGGCAGCACGAAGAACACCCAGAAGATCATGATCAGGGCGGAGGTCCCGCGGAACACCTCCGTGTAGAAGCCCGCGAGGAAGCGGACGATCCACAGCCGGTGGGTGCGGGCCATGCCGACCCCGAAGGCGACCGCCGCGGCCAACAGTCCGCTCAGGACCAGCAGCTGGACGGTGATCCAGATTCCGTGGAGTACGAGTTCCCAGAGTCCCGAGGTCATCCGCTCGTCCCTCCGCCGCACAGCTCCTTCGCGGTCAGATCGGTCATCTCGGCCTTGGTGAAGCCGAACGGCCGCAGAATGCGGAAGAGTTCGCCGCTCTTCTTCAGCTTGTGCAGCTCGACGTTGAAGGCGTCGCGCAGCTTGGTCTCGGTCGGCCGGAAGGCGAAGGCGCCGCCGTCGACATGGGGCTTGCCCTTGACGAGCGGTGCGAAGGCCTTGGTCGCCTCGGCCTTGGCGGACTTCTTGACGACCTCCCGGGTCGTCAGCGCCGTACCGGCGAACACGTCGACGCGCCCGGCCTCGACGGCGTTCAGCCCCGCGACCTGGTCCGGCACGATCAGGATGTCGCTCTCCTTGTAGCCCGCCTCGACGGCGTACTGGATCTCCGCATACCCGGTCCCGGTGGCGAACTTGGCCTTCTTCGCGACGATGTCCTTGTAGTCGTGCAGCCCCTTCGGGTTCCCCTTCCGCACGATGAAGGAATCGAGCATCTGGTAGTCCGGATCGGCGAAGATGACCTGTTGGCAGCGCTCGGGATTGACATACATCCCGGCCGCCACGACATCGAACTGCTGCGAGTTGAGCCCCGGAATCAGCGAGCCGAACTCCGTCGGCACCGGCTGCACCTTGTCCACGCCCAGCCGTTTGAAGATGACCTTGGCCAATTCCGGCGCCTCGCCGGTCAGTTCGCCGTTCTTGTCGATGTACCCGAAGGGGATCTCACCCGCGATGCCCAGCCGTACGACACCCGCCGCTTTCAGCCGGTCGAGCAGATCCCCGCCTTCCGTCGTCGAGGCGGTCGCCACGCGACTGCAGCCGGCAGTTCCCAGCACACCGAGCGCCGCCACCCCCGCGAGCAGCGACCGGCGTGTGGTCCCGGGCGTTTCTCTGTCGTTCTCGTTCCCAATTGGTGGAGCCATGGCGGCGCGGCTACCCGAGAGCATGCGATGTATGCACCATGGGATGCATGGCTGACCGCTACATCGAAGTCTCGCTGGTCAAGCGCGGAATCTCCTGCACGGCAAAGCTGCTGGACGACCGCGCCCCCGTCACCTGCGCGGCCGTGTGGGACGCCCTTCCCCTGGGCAGCGACGTCTACCACGCGAAATACGCCCGCAACGAGATCTACGCCCTGTTCCCACCGTTCGCGACAACCGAGCCACCCCTGGAGAATCCGACAGTCACCCCGATTCCCGGCGATCTCTGCTATTTCTCCTTCGCGGGAACGGAACTCGGCACGAAGGCGTACGGCTACGACCGCGAGGTCCGCGCCGGCACGACCGTCGTCGACCTCGCTCTCTTCTACGAACGCAACAACCTGCTCCTCAACGCCGACGTGGGCTGGGTGCCCGGCATCGTCTGGGGCCAGGTCGTCGAGGGCCTCGCGGAGATGGCCGAGGGGTGCAACGACCTGTGGCGGTCGGGTGCGGCGGGGGAGACGCTCAGCTTCCGGCGGCACACGGGATAGAAGCAACCGGTCCTCGTGCAGACTTGGGCCATGTCGAACACGATCGCCGGCTTACTCGGTGGTGTCATCGGGGCGCTGATCTCGGCCCTCGCCATGTTCCTCGGACCGTTGGCCCATCAGCGGCAGGCAGCTCGGCACGAGAGGGACCGGGCTGGTCGTGAGGAGATCCGGATCCAGCTGCAGCGGATCGCCCGGGTCCGTACGGCGATGCGCGACTGGCACGACTTCCTGAACAACGTCCTCACCGACCTGGAAGCCGGCCGCTCCATGGACGCGGAGCGGTTCTCCTCGGAGTCCAGAGCCCTGAAGAAGGAGGCGAGAGCGGCTTCCGACGAGCTGCTGGGCGGCGGACTCTGGATCGGATCACAGCAGTTCGGCGCCTTCGACCAGGTGACGGGCGTACTGCGCACCTTCACCAACGGGATCGTCAGCCGGGACGGTCGCACGCTGCGCGCCGAGGAGCTGCCGCGTGATCGGGTGCATCGATGGAGAGAGGACCTCTTCAGCTCAAGGGCAGAGCTGAACGAGAAACTCCTGGCCTATGTCGACCAGCTGCAGGGCACGCCGGTCGACGTGATCGACACCGCAGGGCCGGTCACACGGCCGGAGGCGTGAGGCCCGCCTCGTACAGCGCATGCGCCGCCCGCAGCACCAGCCCGTCCCGGTGTCGCGCCGCCACCAGTTGCAGGCCGATCGGCAGGCCGTCTCCGTCGGTTCCGACCGGGACGGTCGCCGCCGGCTGCTGGGTCATGTTGAAGGGGTAGGTGAACGGGGTCCACCCGGTCCAGCGCCGGTGGCCGGAACCCTTCGGCACCTCGTTGCCCGCCTCGAACGCGGTGATCGGCAGCGTCGGGGTGACGAGGAGGTCGTAGGACTCGTGGAAGCGGCCCATGCGGCGGCCGAGTTCCATGCGGACGTCGACCGCGGCGAGGTAGTCCAGGGCGGAGAGACGGGCGCCCGCCGCACAGATCTCCCTCAGGCCCGGGTCGAGCAACTTGCGCTGTTCGAGGCCGAGTTGCTGGGTGACGCGAGCCGCTCCGGAGAACCACAGGGCGTGGAAGGCGTCCACCGGGTCGGTGAAGTCGGGGTCGGTCTCGGTGACGTACGCGCCGAGTTCCGCGAGCCGTTCCACCGCCCGCCGCACCGCGGCCGCCACCGCGGGCTGCACCGCGACCTGGCCGCCGAGGGACGGCGAATAGGCGATCCGCAGGCCCTTCACCCCGCCGGACAGTCCGGCGACGAAGGAGTCGGGCGCGGCCGCCAGCGCCGACCAGTCGCGGTGGTCGGGCGCCCCGATCACGTCCAGGAGCAGCGCCGCGTCAGCCGCGTCCCGGGTCATCGGGCCGACGTGGGCCAGGGTGCCGAAGGCGCTCGCCGGGTAGAGGGGCACGCGGCCGTACGTCGGCTTCAGGGCGAAGACGCCGCAGAAGGCGGCCGGGATGCGGACGCTGCCGCCGCCGTCCGTGCCCAGCGCGAGCGGGCCCGCGCCCAGCGCAACGGCCGCCGCCGCGCCGCCGCTGGAGCCGCCCGCGGTGCGGGTCGGGTCGTGCGGATTGCGGGTCACCCCGGACTGCGGCGAGTCCGTGACGCCCTTCCAGCCGAACTCCGGGGTCGTGGTCTTGCCGATGAACACGGCGCCGTGCTCACGCAGCCGGGCGACGGACGGAGCGTCCTCGTCCCAACTGCCCTGCTCCGAGACGGTCCTGGACCCCTTGAGGGTGGGTGCGCCCCGCAGCAGGATGATGTCCTTGACGGACGTCGGGACCCCGTCCACCAGCCCCTTCGGCTCACCGCGCCGCCATCGCTCCGTCGACTCCCGGGCCTGCGCGAGGGCCTCGTCGGCGAGCAGGCGCACGAAGGCGTTCACCTCCGGCTGGATCCGCTCGGCCCGCTCCAGTGCGGCCCGCGTGACCTCCTCCGGACTGAACTCGCCCTTGCGGTAGCCCTCGACGATCCGTACGGCGGTCAACTCGGTGAGGTCGGGGTCGAGGTCCGTCATCTGCCCTCCATCGCTCGGCGGTTCAGCGTCCTGGTACGTACCCGCGCTTCTTGTCCACCACGTTCAGCAGAGGTCTGCCCGCCTCCCAGCGCTCGTACAACTCCACGAACTGACTGCCGAGTTGATCGCGCCAGCCGACCGTGTCGCCGCTCATGTGCGGGGACACGATCAGGCCGGGTGCCTCCCACAACGGGCTGTCGGGGGTGAGGGGTTCGTGCTCGAAGACATCCAGCGCGGCGCCCGCGATCCACCGCTTGGCCAGCGCCTCGGCGAGCGCGTCCTCGACGACCAGACCGCCGCGCCCGATGTTGATGAAGCGGGCGGAGGGCTGCATCACGCCGAAGCGGCGCGCGTCGAACATGCCGTGCGTCTGCTCGGTCAGCGGGGCGGCCGCGATCACCCAGTCGGCGCGGGCGATCAGCCGGTCCAGGTCGTTCGGGCCGTAGATGCCGGTGTGCGGGGTGCGGCCGACGATCGCCGTCGTCATGTCGAGCGCCTTGAGCGTGCGGGCGATCGTACGGCCGATGGGCCCGGAACCGACGACGCACGCGCGCGTGCCCGCCACCCGCTGTGTCTCGCGGTGCTGCCAGGTCCGCTCCCGCTGCAGCTCCCAGGTGCGCGGCAGGTCCTTGGCCATGGTCAGGACGAGTGCGGCGACGTACTCGGCGATGGGCTGGTCGAAGACACCGCGCGCGTTGGTGACCACCGTGTCGGAGGCGGCGAGTTCCGGACACATCAGGTGGTCCACGCCCGCGCTCGCCGTGTGCACCCAGCGCGGCCGCGGGCCCTCGCCCGGCCAGGCGGAACGCACGGCCCGGGATGTGAAGTCCCAGACCAGCAGGACGTCGGCATGCGGCAGGCGCTCGGCGAGGGTCGACTCGTCCGCGTGCTCGATCCGGGCGCGGCCGGTGAGTCTGCCGAGGCGGGGCAGGGGGTCGGTGTCCAGGACGAGAAGCGTCGGGGTGGTCATGCGGAAAGCCGTTTCTTCGGGAGGTTGCGGCCGTCTGACATGCGAGGTTTGACCACGCTCGCACCCGAACCTACCTTCGTCAACACGGGTGCGATGGGGGGTCCGTTGCTCCGCTGTTTCTCACGGTGAGGCGGTGGCCGCCATGGGCGCCATGGACGTTTCCTTCCTCGGTGGACCACTGCCCCAGCGGGGTGTGGGTGTGGTCGCTCCTTTCGACTTCGCTCTGGACCGCGAGCTGTGGCGCTGGGTCCCGGACGACGTGTCGCTGCATCTGACGCGGACACCGTTCGTGCCGGTCGAGGTCAGCCTCGACCTGGCCCGGCTGGTCAGCGAGCACGAGACGCTCGACGACGCGGTCCGCACGCTGAACGCGGTCGCGCCGGAGGTCGTCGCGTACGCCTGCACCTCCGGCAGCTTCGTCGGCGGAATCGCCGGGGAGCGCGCGATGTGCGAGGCCATGACCCGGGCCGGCGCGATCCCGTCCGTCACCACCTCGGGCGCCCTCCTGGAGGCCCTGGTGGCGCTCGGCGCCCGCCGTGTGGCACTGGTGACGCCGTACACCGTGTCCGTCACGCGCGCGCTGGAGGAGTACGTCGCCGAGGCCGGGGTCAAGGTCACCGGGCGTGCGTACATGGGCCTGACCCGGCACATCTGGAAGGTCCCGTACCGCGATGTGGTCGCCATGGCCCACAAGGCGGTACGACGGCCGGCCGACGTCCTGTTCATCAGCTGCACCAACCTCCCGACCTACGACGTCATCCCACAACTGGAGGCCGAACTGCGCATCCCGGTGATCTCGGCCAACCAGGTGACGATGTGGGCTGCGCTGTCCCGACTGGGTACCCGCCCCGTGGGGCCGTATCAGGCGCTGATCGATCCGGCGGCGCGCTCCGGCCCCGTACTGCCACAGCTCCCGGACGGTGAACAGCAGCAGGAAGGCAGGTCATGACGGCACTCGGATTCCTCTACCCCGGCCACTCCGCCGAGGACGAATACCCACGCATCGAGCAGTTGCTCGGCAGCAACATCCGCCTCGACGTCGTTCACACCGACATCGGTGAGGACGCGCACCGGGTGGACGCACTGCGGGAGATGGGCTCGGCCGAGAGGCTCGCGGCGGGAGTCGAGGAGCTGCGCATGGGGGGCGCCGAGTCGGTGGTGTGGGCATGCACCAGCGGGAGCTTCGTCTACGGCTGGGAGGGCGCCCACGAGCAGGTGCGCGCCCTCGCCCTCGCGGCGGGGATGCCGGCATCGTCGACGTCCTTCGCCTTCGTGCACGCGCTGCAGGAGGTCGGGGCGCGGCGGGTGGCGGTCGGGGCGACGTACCCCGAGGACGTGGCCGGGCTGTTCGCGGACTTTCTGCGGGCGGGGGGTGCGGAGGTGACGTCCGTGCGTGGTGCCGGGATCATCACGGCGGCGGAGGTCGGGACGTGGGGGGAGGCGGAGGTGTTGCTGCTGGCGCGTGAGGCCGACCGGCCGGATGCGGACGCGGTTCTGCTGCCGGACACGGCGCTGCATACGGCAGCGCATATCCCCGCCCTGGAGAAGGAGCTGGGGAAGCCGGTGCTCACGGCCAACCAGGTCACGGTGTGGGAGGCGTTGCGGCTGGCGGATCGGCGGGTGAATGCGCCGATGCTCGGGGCTTTGTTCACCCGGGAGCCGATCGTGCAGGTCTGAGGGTTTCGCCCCCGCCGCCCCTACCCGTCCCGTACCGGGGGCCGGCCCCCGGACCCCCGCTCCTCAAACGCCGGAGGGGCTGATTTTCGCCGGCGGGGCTTGGTCTTTCAGCCCGTCCGGCGTTTGAGGACGAGGCCCCTTAAGGGCCGAACGGGGGTCTGGGGGCAGAGCCCCCAGGGAATAAAGCGGAGAGTGCCTCCTGTTAGGTCCGGACGGACCACGCGCACGGCGATACCGACGGAGGCAACACATGACGGCAGACGAGATCCGGGGCACCGCTCAGGGCAGCGCGCCCGTACCCCTCTCCGTACTGGACCTGGTGACCGTCGGTGCGGGGCGCACCGCCACCGATGCCCTGCGCACCAGCGTCGAGCTGTCCCGTCTCGCGGAGGCCCGTGGCTTTCACCGGTACTGGGTGGCCGAGCACCACTCGATGCCGGGTGTCGCCTCCTCGTCCCCCGCCGTGATCCTCGCCCACCTCGCCGCCCACACCGAACGGATCCGCCTCGGCTCCGGCGGTGTCATGCTGCCCAACCACGCGCCGCTCGTCATCGCGGAGCAGTTCGGCACGCTGGAGGCCATGGCTCCGGGCCGGATCGACCTGGGCCTCGGCCGCGCTCCCGGCACGGACGGCGCCACCGCCGCGGCCCTGCGCCGCACGGACCGCCTGCACGACGGCGCCGACGACTTCCCCGAGCAGCTCGCCGAGCTCACCCGCTTCCTGGACGACGACTTCCCGGACGGCCACCCGTACCGCCGTATCCACGCCGTGCCCGGCCCGGTGCAGGCGACCTCCCCCGGCGGCGTCCAGTCGCCGCACCGTCCGCCGGTCTGGCTGCTCGGCTCCTCCGGCTTCAGCGCCCGCCTGGCGGGTGTCCTCGGTCTGCCCTTCGCCTTCGCGCACCACTTCTCCGCGCAGAACACCATCCCTGCGCTGGACCTCTACCGCGAGTCCTTCCGGCCTAGCGAGGTTCTCGACGCCCCGTACGCCCTCATCGGCGTCTCCGCCCTCGCCACCGACGACGAGAAGGAGGCCCGCCGCCAGGTCCTGGCCGCCGCCCTCAACATGGTCCGCCTGCGCACCGGCCGTCCCGGCCTCGTCCCGACCCCCGAGGAGGCCGAGGCCTACGAATTCAGCCCGATGGAGCGGGAGTTCATCGAGTCCTGGAACTCCAACGTCATCCACGGCACCCCCGATGAGGTCCGCACCGGCCTCGACGACCTCCAGAAGCGCACCGGCGCCGACGAGTTGATGATCACGGGCAACGCCCACAGCGGTGAGGTGCGGCTGCGCTCGTACGAACTCATCGCGGACGCCTACGGCTTGGCGACCGCCTGATCCCCGGCGGTTGCGCTCTGCTCCTCGCCGGGCCCCAGCAGTTGGGAGATGCGATCCGGTGACACCGGCCGTGAATACAGCCACCCCTGGCCGGTGTCGCAGCCGATGCGCCGCAGCCGGGACGCCTGTGCCGAGGTCTCCACGCACTCCGCGGTGACCGTGATGCCCAGGCGGTGGGCGAGCTGGATCATCGCCTCGACGACGACCTCGTCGGCCGGGTTCGGCGCTACGGCGCCCTCCTTGTCGCTCTCGTACTGGAAACCCCGTACGAAGGAGCCGTCCAGCTTCAGGACCGACACCGGCAGTCGGCTGAGGTACGCCAGGTTCGAGTAGCCGGTGCCGAAGTCGTCGATCGCGATGCCGACGCCCATGGCGCTGAGGGCCTGGAGGGCTTGCAGAGGGCGGCCCGCCGAGCCCATCACCGCGGACTCCGTGAGCTCCAGCTGGAGCAGATGGGGCGCGAGCCCGGTCTCGGCGAGCGTCTCGGCCACATCGGCCACCAGATCCGAGTCCCAGACCTGACGCACGGCCACATTGACGCTCACGAACAGCGGCGGCTCGTCCGGATGGTCCACCTGCCAGCGGCGCGCCTGCCGGCAGGCGGTGCGCAGGATCCAGCGGCCCAGCGGCACGATCGAGCCGTCTTCCTCCGCCAATCCGATGAACCGATTCGGCGTCAGCATGCCGAACTGAGGATGCCTCCAACGGACCAGGGCTTCGACACCGCGCAGCCGTCCGTCCTCCATCCCCACCAACGGCTGGTATTCGAGAACGAATTCGTCGCGTTCGATCGCGGGACGGAGAGTGGAGGCGAGGGCCTGGCGGGTCATGCGGTGGGCGTTGCGCTCCGGGTCGAAGAGCGTCCAGCGGGCCTTTCCGTCGGCCTTCGCCCAGTAGAGCGTGGTGTCGGCCGCCTGCATCAGGGCGGTGGCGGTGGTGTCGGCCGCCCGCCGCTCCACCACACCGATCGACGCCGACACCGACACCCGCTGACCGGCGAGGTCGAACGGCGCCTGCACCGCCTCCAGCACCGCCTCCGCCAGATCGGCGAGTTGCTCCGTTCCCGTCGAGTCCTCCACCAGCAGGGCGAACTCGTCGCCGCCGAGTCTCGCCACCAGGGGGGCGGTCGTTCTGCCGTAACCCGCCTCGTCGGCGCAGCGCGTGAGGCGTTCGGCCACGGCGGCCAGCAGCCGGTCGCCGACGCGATGGCCGAGCGTGTCGTTGACCGCCTTGAAGCCGTCCAGGTCGAGATAGCACAGCCCGACCCGCCCGGTGCCGCTCTCCTCGTACGACTCCGCCTCCAGCGTGGCCGTCAGCCGCTCGAAGAACAGGGTGCGGTTGGGCAGCCGGGTCACCGGGTCGTGCATCTGCAAGTGCCGTAGCCGGCCCTGGAGTTCACGATGGGCACTGATGTCGGTGAGCGACATCAGAAGGCAGCCGTCCTGGCCGAGGGGTGTGACGGTGACCTGGATCCACACCGACTGTCCGTCGGGATGCTTCAGCCTGCGCGTGCAGTGCAACAGGGCCTCGCGGCCGCGCAGCATCTCGCGGTAGGCGTGCCAGTTCCGTGCGTCGGACGCCAGGTCCACCAAGTCGGCTGCGATACGGCCGGTCAACTCGCCGGGCGGGCTGCCGAACAGGGCACCGAACCCGTCGTTGGCGCCTACCACCAGTCCCTCGCGGTCGACGACCGCCATGGCCAGAGGCGCGGCCGTGAAGACCGAGCGGTACGGAGGCGACTCCGCACGAGTCGTCAGCGGCTCGGTACGAGGAGACGCATAGTCATTACTCTCTGTTACGGCGCCCTGGTCGAGGTCTGCCGCGGGCGCCGGCCCTTCGGACGTTCCGCTCACCGCTAGCTCCCGCAGTGCACTCGATCTCTGTCCGTGCAGGAAAGTGTGCCGATCATAGAGGCAGACCCAAGGGCCTTCCACCCCACCTCCAGTGTCCCGGATCGAGCGGCACTTCTGACAGATCGTTTCTGCCCGCAGCTGGACGGGTCATTGGAGCCGCTGACCGCTTGTGACGTTCCGTGAGCGTTTCGGGGGTGTCGGCTCTGATCGGGCCTCTCGGTCGAGTCACTCTTCTGGGGCAGGCGAACAGGGCGTAATACGACAAACTGACACAGGCTGGGTGCGGTGTCCCGAGTACCGCCCCCGGAGGTCCCTGTGCCGCGTCAGTCCCCCCTCAAGGAATTCAGGGGTTCCCGACTGCGCAGCACCGCCGCCGTGTTCACGACTCTGTCGGCGCTCGCCGCGACCTCGCTGGTGACCGGGCCGTCGATCGCCGAACCGTTCTCGGCGGTGCCGTGCGCGCTGCAGCGCACCGATGCCCATCACTCGGAGGGCCTCGACACCTGGAACGCCGCATATCCGCGGCCGACCCGTGCGTTGAAGGCCGTGATGATCTTCCTGTCCTTCCCTGACGCGGTCCCGCGGACCACGCCCGCCCAGCTGACGGCCGACCACTTCCCGGCCACCAGCCGCTACTTCGAACGTGCCTCCTACGGCAGGTTCACCCTCCATCCGCATCCGTTGCGGCACTGGATCCGGATGCCGAAGCCGTCCACGGCGTACGCCATGAAGCGGGACTGGAACGCCGAGCACCGGGCCGCATACCTGCACGACGCGCTCGCCGTCGCCGATCCGCAGGTCGACTTCTCCCGCTACGACATCGTCTACTTCGTCGCCGATCCGGACGCGCCCGGTGTGGACTCCGACGCGACGAAGGTCGTCAACCTGGACACCCCGCTCAGGGCCGACGGCACGGACATCCGCCGCGTCGTCACCGTCTTCGAGAAACACCCGCCGGACCGGCTCGTACTGGCCCACGAGACCGGACACGTCTTCGACCTGCCGGACCTGTACCACCGGCCCGACGACGGCAAGGGCGACTGGGACACCTACGTCGGGGACTGGGACCTGATGGGCAGCCAGTTCGGTCTCGCCCCCGACCTGTTCGGCTGGCACAAGTGGAAGCTGGGGTGGCTGTCTCCGCGGCAGGTGGTGTGCGTCCGGGAGGCGGGCGTCACGCGGCTGACACTGGAGCCGCTGGATGCCGGGCCGGGGGCGCAGGTCAGGGGGGCGGCGGGGCCGCCGGCCTTCGGACTCGGGCGCGGCGTGAAGCTCGCGGTGGTGCGGACCGGTCACGACAGCGTGCTCGCCTTCGAGGCGCGCGGACCGGCCGGCAACGACGCGGCGGCCTGCCGCTCGGGCATCCTCGTCTACCGCGTCCGCGGCGGCGCCCAGTCCGGCGGCGGCCCGATCGAGGTGATCGACGCCCACCCCCGCACGGAGGCCTGCTGGGAGAACTCCGTCTACCCCCCTCTCGCGGACGCCCCCGTCTCCCTGGGCGAGACCTTCACGGTGCCGGGAGAGGGAATCCGGGTCCAGGCGGAGGGCCGCACGGTTTCGGGAGCATGGACGGTCAAGATCACGGCCGGGGCCTGACTCCCTCCCTCTGCGGCCGGTTTGTCCGCCGGTTCTTGAGCCAGTCTCGGCGGCCCGGGCGGCCTCTTCGGTGTGCGGTGCCGGCGGCCGTCGGTGCAGGCGTGCACTGTGCGTGGCCTCGTGGCGGGGGCTGGCTTGTTCCGTCTGCGGCGATGGCGCCCATCGGTGCAGCGGGTGCCGACGGTGAGGCATTCCGATGTGCGTGGTCGCGCGACTGGGGCTGGTTTGTTCCGTCTGCGGTGACGGCGCCATTGGTGCAGTGGGTGCCGATGGCTAGGCGTCCACTGTGTGGCCTCGTGGCGGGGGCTGGCTTGTTCCGTCTGCGGCGATGGCGCCCATCAGTGCAGCGGGTGCCGACGGCGAGGTCCCCACTGTGCGCGGCCTCGCAGCCGAGGCTGACTTGTTCCTCTGCGGCAATGGCAGCCCCCGGCGGAAGGGGGGTGTGGGTGGCGAAGCCCCCACAACGCGCGGCGAAGCCGCGCAAAAACAACGATGGCGAGACCGGTTCGCGTTTTCCGCGAACATGCCTCGCCATCGCCATCGTGCGCCGCCAGGGACTCGAACCCCGGACCCGCTGATTAAGAGTCAGCTGCTCTAACCAACTGAGCTAGCGGCGCCTGCTGACGTCGTAGACCTTAGCATCCTGATCGGCCGGGGGAAAAATCGATATCCGTACGGCTGCGCGGGCCGCCCGTACGGCCGCCCAGAGCAGGATCTCGGGGCCCGGCAGCCAGGGGTGGCGGGTGTCGGGGGCGACCAGCCAGCGGGAGTCGGGCGAGGTCGGCGGGGTGGTCGCGAGCAGGGGCGGGACGGTCACCGCGTCGCCGTTGCCGTGGCACAGCAGCGGCGGGATCCCTCCCGTCCGGCCGAACTCCTCCCAGCGCAGCAGTGAGGGCAGCCGCTGGGCCGTGCCGGGCGCGGCGAACAGCAGCATGCGGCCCCGGAAGGTCGCCACGGGGCCGGAGCCCGGCCCCTCGTCCCACAGTCGGTCGACCATCCGGCGTGCGAAGACGGCGGGGGCACTGACGACGTCGAAGACCGAGCCGCACGGGAGCACCACCGGAGCGTCGGCGCGCTCCTTCCAGAGGGCGAGCGTGCTGCGCGGGTACGCCCCCGCCGAGGCGAGCCAGGCGGCTCCGTCCGCGGTGACTCCGCTGACGTCGAAGCGGTCCGAGAACACGTCGGTGCGTTCGCTGCTCATGACATCCATGTCTACCGGCTGTGAACGCGCCGCTCCCCACGGTTGCCGGAAACCGGGACAGGTGGGAGAGAAGAGGAGTATCTTGCCCGCCTGGCATATGCCAGAGCGAAGTGGCTCGTATTCAGATCGGGTCCGCGGAGCCCCGCTCCTCGGTCCCGCTCATCAGGTCCCGCCCGTATTCGACCATCTTCTTGGCATAGTCCTCGGTCCACTCGGCGCGTTCCGCGATGTCCGCCGGCGTCAGCCGGTCGAACCGCCGCGGGTCCGCCAGCTGCGCGGCCGCCATCGCCTGGAACTCCACCGCCCGGTCGGCCGCCGCGCGGAACGCCTGCGCCAGCTCCGTCGAGCGGGCCAGCAGCGCCCGCGGATCGTCGATCGACTCCAGGTCGAAGAAGTGCTCAGGGTCGGAGGCCGCCTCCGCGGGCTCGAAGAGCAGGGGCGCGGGGCGTAGCCGCGGTTCGTTCCGACGCGGCGTGGGCTCCGCCATGTCTTCTCCTTCTCGTACGTCGCAATCGACCCGTCCAGGACAGGGCCACCGTCCATTGTCCCGCGGCCACGCAAGGGGGCCCGGGACTCCGGGTCCCTCAAGGCCTGAACGGCACCCGATGTTCCCCGCGCCGCGCCGGCACCGCGTGATTCGCTTCCCACCGGTCAGGGGCTGTATTCATCGGCCGCCTCCAGCGGCGGCCCGGCCCCCGGGGGTCTCGCTCACGGCTGCCAGCCCACCCGGTGCTCGGCCAGCCGCGCCAGCACCGCGTGGTTCGCCTCCCACCCGTCGGGGAACTTCACCAGCGTCCCCAGTTGCACCGGCTCCGTCGACGGGTAGTCGTCCAGGAGCTCGCTCACCCCCGCCCGGCAGACCACGATGCACGCGTGGCGGTGGCGGGAGGCCAGGACGCACAGGCGGCCTGTCTCCAGGTGGAAGGCGGTGGCGTCGGGGCGTCCGGAGAGGGGGTGGAGGACCACCGTGACGTCGTATTCGCGGCCCTGGAGGCGGTTCGCCGTGTCTACGGTGACGTCCGTGACGCCCAGCTCCGCGAGTGCCGCGCGGACGGCCGCCGCCTGGTCGCGGTGGGCCGTGCCGACGGCGATCCGGTCCGGAGTCAGCGGCAGGGGCTCCTCGGGCGCGCGCTCCGACGTGGCCCCGCCGCCCCGGTCCAGCAGCCGCCGTACGACGGTCGCCACCGCCCGCACCGCCTCGGGGTCGGTGCGCGGGGTGTGCCGTGCGGGCAGTTCCAGCAGGCCCCAGCCCGACTCGGCGGCTTCGTCGATCACCTTGTCGGGGCCGGATCCGTCCGACGGCACGGCGAAGGCGAGGCGGCGGTCGCCGTGGCCCGTGCCGCTGCGGAACGGGGTGTACGGGTAGAAGGCGTCCGAGACCAAGGGCGCCGCGGAGGCCGGGAGCCGCCAGGACACCGGCAGGCGGTGCTGCGGAAGGTCGGGGTTGTGGGCCAGGAGGGTGGTCACGGCGGAGGCCGAGGGGTCGTACGACAGGCCCGCCCACTGCTCGCTGCCCACGATCGAGAAGGGGTCGAGCTGGCCGGGGTCGCCCACGAACAGGGCCCGCTCGAACAGCCCCGCCACGGCGAGCAGCGCGTCCGAGCGCATCTGGTACGCCTCGTCCACGATCGCGTGCCGCCACGGCTCGTCGACCTTCACATGCGCCCACTTCGCGGCCGTGGAGATGACGACCGCGAGGCCGGTCAGCTCGCCCGCCTTCGCCGACTTGCGTACGTTCGGCAGGTCGTCGAGCGCCTTGTCGTACGGGTCGGCGTCGCTGCTGTGCAGACGGCCGACGGGGAGCTCCCGGTTCTTCTCCGCGAGCCGCAGCACGAGGTCGTCGACCTGGGCGTTGGTCTGGGCGACGATCATCAACGGGCGCCCCGCGTCGGCCAGTTCGAGCGCCGCACGGACGACGAGGGTGGACTTTCCGGCACCGGGAGGGGAGTCCACGACCACGCCCCGGTGGTTGCCGTGCAGGGTGTCGCGGAGGATGGCGTCGGTGGCCTCGGCGGCCAGGGCGCCGGGGTCGAAGGCGGTGGTGGTCACAGCACGTCCTCCGCGGTCAGGGGATCGGCGGCCTCCGCAGCGGTCTCGCCCGGCGGCCCGCCGTGCGTCCAGGGTGTCTCCTCCGGGTCGGGCAGCTTCGGGCCGCCCCGCTGCTCGTGCTCGAAGAGGGTGAAGCAGAGCCGGTCGCCCTTCTCGGGCACCGAGCCGGCCTCGGGCTCCTTGCCGCGGCCCATCTTGTCGACGACGCGCAGCACGATCAGATCCTCCGCCTCCCGCCCGACGAACTCCGCCGCCTGCGGCCTGCCGCCCAGCGAGCGATACACCTTGACCCGCTCGCCCAGGTGCGGACGGTCCTCCGTCCGCAGGGTGATCAGCGGGCGCGGGCTGGGCCGTTTGCCCTCGCTGTACGCCATCACGACGTCCGTCACCTCCCCGGCGAACGCCTCCCCGGACAGCCGCCGCCCCGCCATCACCAGCGGATCGTCGAGCGCCTCCTGGGCCTCCAGACGGGCCTGTTCACGCTCGCGTGCGGCGAGTTTGTTGGCGGCGGTCACCGCGTCGTCGCGGCGCGGCTGCGGCGGCTCGCCCGCGACGACCCGGTCGCGGTGGCCGGTGAACGACCAGCGGTCGCGCGTCCACCGCTCCTCGACATGCGCCCCCTCGGGCAGTACCCGCAGCAGGTCGAGGCCCTGCCACACCTTCTCCCAGGTGGGCAGGGTGCGGCTCAGCACCAGCTCGCGGATCTCCCGCTCGGCGGCGGTGAGTTCACCGAGCCGGTCGTCCGCCTCCAGACCGTCCTCGGCGGCGGCGAGGGCGGTGCGCGCGCGGTCGTAGCGCTCGATCGCCGGCGCGAGCAGCTTGTTGTCGAACGCCGGGTCGGTGGCCGGTCCGGCGGGAGGGCAGAGCAGTTGGCCCTTGGCGTCGCGGGTCAGCTCGGCGTGCAGGGCCGCCTCGGCGCCCGTCGCGCCCTCCGGAGGGTCGATCCAGGCGAGCAGGGCGCCAAGGTGCTGGTCCTCCAGGGTGGACTGCCCGGTCGCCCAGTGCCGGGCCAGGACGTCCGTCATCGCCAGCAGGAGGGAGGAGCCGGGGACGCGGGCGCGCTCCCCGAAGTGCGTCAGCCAACGGCCGAGCAGCGGTACGCGCGGCGGCGCGGGATACGGGGTCTCCGGGTCCTGTTCCGCCGTACGCCGGAAGCGCATGGAGCGGCCCAGCAGCCGTACGAAGTCGATGCCCGCGCGGCTCGGCACGATCAGCTGCGGGGCGTCCGCGCACAGCTCGACCTCGACCTTGACCCGCTTGCCCGTCTCCGGATCGGTCTCGTTGCGCTCGGCGGCCTCCACGTCCTCGGCGTACGCGTCGAGATACGGCAGGACGACGTCGGCCAGCTCGGCCAGGAACGTGAACCTGAGGTCACGGTCGCGCGGCTGCGGTACGGCCAGCAGTCGCGGCGCGTCCCGCTCGGTGCCCACGAGCGCACCTAGGGGGGCGCCGGCCTCGCCCGCCGTGGTGAGCGGCACGAAGACGAGCGGCCGCTCCGACAGATGCCGGTGCCGGACGGTGGCGGCGGGCTGCGCGCGGCCGGTGCGCGAGGCTTCCAGCCGGGCGAGCGTCGTGATCAGCGACACGGGAGCTCCTCCGAACGGGGTGCCGGGGCCTGCGGCCCGCAGTTCTGCAGCGCCTCGGCGCGCAGCCGGGCCGCTCGCCGCAGCGCCGTCACCGCTGGATCCTCCGGGTCTCCGGTTTCTCCGCGAGCCGCCGACAGGACCTCCTCGACCGTCGTCAGGCCGCCCAGTTCGGCGCGGACCGAGCGGCCCAGGGACGTCACCGCCCCGGCCGCGCGGGAGCGGTCGCGGCAGTGGAAGGCCAGCTCACAGGCGGACAGGCACTCGGGTGCGTACGTCGCCGGAACCGACTCCACGGCCGAGGTCAGCTCGTCGGCGGGCAGCTCCGGCGAGAAGCAGGTGCCCTCGGGGAGCGTGTCGGCGATGTCCTCGATACGGGTGAGACGGGCCAGCTGGCGGCCGGTGACCGCACGCTGCTTGCGCACATCGACGGCCGAGGCGGTGGGGATGTTGGAGAAGTCCTTGGGGCAGACGAGGAGAATCCGGTGCCGCACCTCGGGGGTGGGGTCGAGGCGGGCGGCGACCTCTTCCAGGGCGAGCACGTACACCGCCGCCTGGCGTGCCGCCGCGCCCACCTTCGCCGGGTCCGCGCTGCCGTCCAGCATCGGGAAGGACTTGATCTCGACGACCGTCCAGCTGCCGTCGGGATGCACGACCACCGCGTCCGGCTCCAGGAACGCGGGGGAGCCCGCCACGTCGAGCGCGAGCATCGGATGGTCGAGGAGAGTCCAGGTGCCGACGGCCGCGGTGGCCTCGCGCAGCGCCAGCGCCGTACGGGCCGCGCGGCCTTCGGGGCCGGTCGCGGAGAGGTCGGGCACCTGTGCCTCGGCGGGCGGCTCCGCGCGCCGGTCCAGCTTCTCGTGCACCAGCTTGAGCAGCTCCGCGCCGCCGTCCGCCTTGACCTTCGCCTCGAACGCGTTGCCCCGCGTGAACGCGAACTGCGACTGCCCGAAGACCGAAGGGGAACCCAGCGCGCTCGCCACCGCCGCCTTGTTCACCCCGGCGCCGTCCAGGATCGCGCGCCGTCTGCAACCGGGGTTGGCGGCGAGGGCGGCCAGGGCGCGCGCGTCCAGCGCCTTGGCCGGTACCTCGGGACCGCGCAGCTCAGCGAGCCGCTGCCGGAGCGCCTTCCCCCGCGTCCGTGGGAGAGGCACCCGGCTCGGCTCCGGATCCGATCCGGGACTCGCGCTGCCGTGGAATTCGCTCACCCGCGGAAGTCTGGCATCCGGCACTGACAATTGAGGAACCTGAGACCTGAGCGCTCCCTGCGCCGAAGGCCAGCCGCTCCCTGATCGCGTCCGCGCCCCGCATGACGTACGGCGTCAGAACCAGCCCGACGCCCATCACGGCCACACCCGCGACCGCGTCGAGGAAGTAGTGGTTCGCGGTGCCCATGACCACGATCGTGGTGAGCAGCGGATAGGCGACGGCGGCGACCTTCGTCGTACGCGTCCTGCCGTACCGCCACAGCATGACCCCGCACCACAGCGCCCAGCCCACGTGCAGGCTCGGCATGGCCGCGTACTGGTTCGTCATGCCCCCGAGGCCGCGCGGTGCGCTGGCCTCGCCGCCCCACCAGCCGTACGAGCTGTACTGCGCCATCGTGTCGACGAAGCCGTGGCCCGCGGAGAGCAGGCGCGGCGGGCAGGTCGGCAGCAGGGTGAAGCCGATCAGGCCGAAGAAGGTGGACGTCATCAGCCAGGTGCGGGCCGCGCGGTACTGCACGGTGCGTGATCTGAACAGCCAGACCAGGATCGCGGGCGTGACCAGGTAGTGCAGCGACGCGTACCAGAAGTCCGCCGGGACGCCGAGCCACGCCTCGCGCGTGAAGAGCCGGTTGAGCGGGTGCTCGGCGTTGATGTGCAGGAACTTCTCGAGGTGCAGGATCGTCACGCCGTGGTCGACGGCGTTCGAGGTGTCACCGCGGGCGAGCAGGCGGCCGGCCGAGTAGCAGGCGTACACCAGCAGGATCAGCGGCAGTTCGGTCCACCAGCGCAGGCGGGTGTGCGGGGTTGCTGCCTCGATGCCCGGTGTCGTCTCGGTCCTCGGCATCCGATCGCCTCCCCCTTCGTTCTCGCGCGGCGCCCGGCGGGCCGGTCGTGCCACTTTACGGCGTACGTGCGCACCCGCTTCGGGCGCCCCGGCCCTCAAAGACGCAGAGATCGGCCACCGGGTTGCCCGCCCCAAGGGTGCGCGATGATGGACTGGTTCCGCCTGCGTTTTCTCCCGGAAGGCATCTCAGCTCATGGCACCGCGCATTCTGCTGGCCCGGCACGGACAGACCGAGTGGTCGCTGTCCGGCAAGCACACCGGCAGGACCGACGTGCCGCTCCTGGAGGAGGGGCGGCGCGGCGCCAAGCTGCTCGGCGAGCGGCTGCAGCGGGCGCCGTTCGAGGGGCTCCCCGGGGTGGCCGTCCGCACCAGTCCGTTGGCACGCGCGCGTGAGACGTGCGAACTTGCCGGGTTCGGGGAGCGGGCGGTCGTGTGGGACACGCTGATGGAGTGGGACTACGGGGCGTACGAGGGGATGACGCCCGAGGAGATACAGGGCGTGCGGCCGGGGTGGTTGATCTGGCGGGACGGGGTGCCCGGGGGTGAGTCGCTGGCCGAGGTTGCCTCACGGGCGGACGAGGTGGTGGCTTGGGCGCGGGCTGAGGACCGGGATGTGCTGGTGTTTGCCCACGGGCACATCTTGCGGTCGATCGGGGCTCGGTGGTTGGGGCTGCCGTTGGATTTTGCCGCGCGGATTAGGTTGAATCCCACGTCGTTGTCGGTGCTGGGGTGGGCTTATGGCGAGCCGGCCATTGAGAGCTGGAACGACCTGGGGCACTTGACCGGGGTGTGAGCTGTGCCGGGGGGTGTCGCTGGCGGGCGGGGGGTTCGCTTACCGGCGCTGGCCGCACTACGGCGGCGCGGTTGGCCGCGGCTACGGCTACGGCGTCCGGGGCTGGTTGGCGTGGCGTTCCAGGAAGGTTGATACGCCCGACGCCCGGCGGTGCGGAAGCAGGACCCTCGCCGTTCCTGCCAGCATCGTCTGGACCCGGGACGACTGGACCTGGTCGAGGAGGTCCAGTACCTGCATTCCGGCTGTTGCCGCCTCGTCCGGGCGGCCGCCTCTGGCCAGGTCGTCCGCCAGTTCTGCCGTGTAGAGGGCGATGTTGCGGGTGAAGTGCGGGTTCTGGAGCTGGGCCGCGCGGCGCGCGTGGCGTGCCGCGCGCGGCCAGTCGCCGAGAGTCGACCAGCACTGCGCCTCCAGGCCCTCCAGCTCGGCCTCCCCGTAGAAGCTCATCCACTCGGGGTCGGCGTCCGAGGGGCCTCGCTCGAAGAGGGTCTGCGCGCGGACCAGTGCCTGTTCGCAGGCGGTGCGGTCGGCGAGCCCCGCCCAGCCGCCCGCCTCGCGCAGCGCGAGCAGCGACATCAGCCGGGCGGAGCCCAGGGGGCGTGCGACGCGTTGTGCGGCCTGGGCGGCCCGGACCGCCTCGCGCGGGCGTCCGGCGTCGCGCGCAAGGAACGCCGTGTTGCAGAAGCCGTGCGCCTCCAGGGCGTCGTCGCCGGTCATCCGGGCGGTCGCGAGCGCCTCCGCGTAGTGCGAGCGGGCATCGTCGAACCGCCCCGAGTCGTGCGCCAGCCAGCCCACGGAGATGGCGAGTTCACCGGCGCCCGAGTGGAGACGGTCGGCGGTCGTCTGCCGGGTCGCCCCGGCGTCCAGAAGCGCATAGGCGGCGCGCAACGGAGCCGACGCGCGCCGGTAGAGCCCGTCCGCGCCGTGCCGGTCGTCGAGCAGCCGGATTCTGCGTACGGCCTCTTCGAGCGCGTACGCGTCGTTCGCGCCGGGGCGGCGGACGGGACGTCCCGCTGCCGCGGCGTCGAAGGCGAGCCCGATCGGGCCCAGCGAGGCGGCGGCCACCGTGGCGCCACCGCCGGTCATGAATGCGCGACGCAGCACGTCGCTCTCCTCGTAGTTCTCGTGAAGCGCATGGCTCTCGTGACGCCCATGCGGGTCGTAAGGGACTTGCGGGTGATAAGGGACCTGCGGGTCCGGGTTGTCCTGCCTCTCATACGGCTCGTACGCCCCCTGTGTCTCACCGGTGCTGTGCGCCCGGCGTCCGCGGACGGACGAGCGGGGCGCGAAGCCCAGGTCGGTGAGGGTGCGGCCGGGGAACATGTGCAGGAACACCCGTTCGTATGCATAGTTGGGGCAGCGGATCTCGCCCGCCTCGACCCGGCCGATGTAGCGCGCGTCGCAGCTGACCCGCTCCCCGATCTCGCGCGCGGCCCGGCGCACCGCGGCGGCGAACTCGGCCGGCGAGCGCTGTCCGCGCAACTGCCGGAAGACGAGGTTCGGCCGCGGTGGCCTGGGGGGCGTGGGCTGGGACGAGGTCAGCTGTGACGACGTCATGGCCGGGTCCTCTCGTGCGAACCGTCGAACCATGCCGGATTCAGGGTGGGTTGTCCGTGAAGAGCCCTGCCTCCAGCGGGCAAGAACGTACCTGCTGTGGCGGACTGCTCACGCTGTGTTTGGCTACAAACCGGATATCTCATACGGGATCTGCCATGAACTGCCATCCTTTGTGGCTGACTTCCGCCGTAGCCGTTGACGCGTGTGCCGCGTTGAGCCCTGCGGACCGGGAGCCGCCCGACTCCCGACCCGCTTCGTTCAAGGAGGGGTTCCGTGGTGGAGGCCGGGATGGAGATCAGACAGAGCGTCGTTCCTCGTACGCCGCCCGTGACCGTGGCGCACGCCCCGACCCCGGAGCGCAACGGGTTGACCCTCCCCGACGGTGCGTGCGACCTCGTCACCGTGCCCACCCGGCAGGGGCTGGAGGCCGTCGACATCCTGCGGCGCGGCGCGGGCGACGCGGTCGGCCCCGTCCTGCACGACGACGACTGCAACACGCTCGGCTTCGTGGTGCCGCCCGGCACGGCCGCCGCCTGGGACGTCCCGGGCAGCACCTGTACGGAGACCAACGGCCGCGGTCTGAGCGTGAACCCCGAGCCGCCCGTGGAGGGCTCGGACTGGCTGCTCCCACCCGGCGAGGCCGACCTCGCGACCGACCCGGCGGTCCTGCGCGCCGCCCTGGGCGAGGCGGCACGGATCATCGAAGCCGCGGACAACTGCCGCTGACCTGGTTGCTTGCGCCCCCTGCGCAGGCGTGGCCGCACGGGGCTGCCGATAATGGCGCAATGGGAAAGTCCAGGAACCCCCGGCGTGGAAGCGGCGGCGCCGATGCGGTCGTCGAGGCCGTCGACGGCGGGCTCGCCGAGCTCATGCCCGACCGGGACCGGGCGCGGGCCTGGACGCTGCTGATCGACGGGGCGCCACAGTCGCACGTCGATCTCGACGACCCCTCCTACCTCTCCTTCGAGTACCAGCGCCGGCTCGGGCATGTCATCGACCTCGTCGCACCGGCCGGGAAGCCCGTGCACGCCGTGCACCTCGGCGGCGGAGCCCTCACCCTCGCCCGCTATGTCGCCGCCACCCGCCCCCGCTCCACCCAGCAGGCCGTCGAGCGGGACGCCGCGCTCGTCCAACTGGTCCGTCGTGAGCTGCCGTTGGACCCGAACGCCCGGATCCGGGTGCGTTCCGTCGACGCCCGCGAAGGGCTCGCCAAGGTGCTCGACGGCTGGGCCGACCTCGTCATCGCCGATGTGTTCAGCGGGGCCCGCACCCCCGCCCACCTCACCTCGACCGAGTTCCTCGACGACGTCCGCCGGGTCCTGAAGCCGGGCGGTTTCTACGCCGCCAACGTCGCCGACGGGCCGCCGCTCGCCCACCTCCGCGGCCAGATCGCCACCGCGGCCGCCCGCTTCCCGGAACTCGCACTGGTCGCCGACCCGACCGTGCTGCGCGGCAAGCGCTTCGGCAACGCGGTCCTCGTCGCCTCCGACGCCCCGCTGCCGGTCGCGGAACTGACCCGCCGAGCCGCCTCCGACCCGCACCCCGGCCGGGTCGAACACGGCCGTGCGCTCCTCGACTTCACCGGCGGGGCGACCCCGGTGACGGACGAGGCGGCGGTCGCCTCACCGGCGCCGCCGCCCTCGGTGTTCCGTTGACCAGCAGTGGTGACCAGTAGTTCCCGCAGTGGTGCCTAGTAGTTCCCGATCTCCACATGCGGCGGCCCGTCGTGCCAGGTGCAGATCACCGAGACCTTGTTCGTGCCCGAGGTGAACTCCACCCGGATCCACGTCTCCGTCTTCCACACCTGCATCGACCAGCCGGACCCCGGCGTCGCCGACACGAGCGTCGCGGAGGCCTTGCCGAGGTCGAAGACCGCACGCCCGCCGTCGGTGTCGTAGGCCTTGACCTGGCCGGACGCGGTGGGGGTCGGGGTGGGGCCGGGGGTCGGCCTCGTCGACGGCGCGGGCGTCGGGGAAGGCCCCCGCGACGCGCTCTTCGACGGCGACGGCGACGGCCGCTTCGTCGACGACGCCAGAGGCTTCGACTCCTGCGTGGTCGCGTCCGCCGCCGTGATCGGCAGGGCGCGCGGCGGGTCGTACGCCGTGCCCGCCATCACCGTGTGGACACCCCACCACGACAGCGTGACCGCCGCGCCCGTGGCGAGCGACCAAGCCAGTACGTGTACGAGTCCTCTGCGCATCGCGGGCCATACTGCCTCACGCGTCCCACCAGCCGCACACGCTCGGAGTTATCCACAGGCCCCGATACGGCCCGCCCGCATGGCGTACGGTGCCGCGCATGGCAAGTGTGCTCGTGGTCGAGGACGACCAGTTCGTACGCTCGGCGCTGATCCGGCACCTGACCGATGCCGCGCACACCGTGCGCAGTGTCGGGACGGCGCTGGAGGCGCTGCGCGAGGTCGCCCATTTCCGTTTCGACGTGGTGATTCTGGACCTGGGACTGCCCGATCTGGACGGGTCCGAGGCCCTGAAGATGCTGCGCGGCATCACCGACGTGCCGGTGATCATCGCCACCGCGCGGGACGACGAGACGGAGATCGTCCGCCTGCTCAACGCGGGTGCCGACGACTACCTGACCAAGCCCTTCTCCGTCGAGCACCTGTCCGCGCGGATGTCCGCGGTTCTACGACGGTCCCGGTCCGTCCCCTCGGACGCCGCGCCGTCCACCGTCCTGCGGGTCGGCGGCCTCACCGTCGACCCGCTGCGCCGCCAGGCGGAACTGGACGGCGTCCGCCTCGACCTCACCCGCCGCGAGTTCGACCTGCTCGCCTTCCTGGCCGGTCGTCCGGGTGTCGTCGTACCCCGCAAGGAACTCCTCGCCGAGGTCTGGCAGCAGTCGTACGGCGACGACCAGACCATCGACGTCCATCTGTCCTGGCTGCGGCGGAAGCTGGGCGAGACCGCCGCGCAGCCGCGCTATCTGCACACCCTGCGGGGCGTCGGCGTGAAGCTGGAGCCGCCAGCGTCCGGGGGAGCGGAGCCGCCACGATGAGATGGGCACTGGTCAAGGTCTGTCTGGCGGTCACCGCCATGGTCGTGGTCGCCTTCGCGGTGCCGCTCGGGCTCGTCATCAAGGAGATGGCCCGGGACCGCGCGTTCTCCAACGCCGAGCGGCAGGCGGCCGCGGTCGCCCCGGCGCTGTCCATCACCACCGAGCGCGACCAGTTGGAGCGGGTCGTCGCCTCCGCCGGCTCGGACTCCGGGATGGCCGTGCACATACCCGCGGCCACCGGACAGTCCGCCGTCGACATCGGGCGGCAGCGCGCCGCCGACGAGGACATCGCGACCGTGCGCAAACTGGGCCGTGCCTCCACCACCGCGGTCTCCGGCGGCTCCACACTGCTCCAGCCGGTCGCGCTGAGCACCGGCGCGATAGCCGTCGTCGAGGTGTACGTCCCCGAGTCCGAGGTCAGCAACGGCGTCGGTACGGCGTGGGCGGTGCTCGCGGGGGTCGGGATCGCCCTGATCGTCGGATCCGTCGCGGTCGCCGACCGGCTGGGCGTACGGATGGTGCAGCCCGCGCAGAAGCTGGTCGAGGGTGCGCACGAGCTGGGGGAGGGGAAGCTGGGGGCAAGGGTGCCGGAGGAAGGGCCGACCGAACTGCGGCTGGCGGCGGTCGCGTTCAACTCCATGGCCGACCAGGTCGTACAACTCCTCGCGAACGAGCGGGAGCTGGCGGCCGACCTGTCCCACCGGCTGCGCACCCCGCTGACCGTGCTGCGGCTGAATGCGGCCTCGCTCGGTGACGGACCGGCCGCCGAGCAGACCCGGGCCGCCGTCGCCCAGCTGGAGCGCGAGGTCGACACCATCATCCGCACCGCTCGGGACGCCAAACCGCAGACCGCGGCCGGTCCCGGCGCCGGATGCGACGCGGCCGAGGTGGTCCGCGAGCGGATGGCGTTCTGGTCGGCTCTCGCCGAGGACGAGGGCCGCAAGTGGCGGATGGCCGGCGCCGACCGTCCGGTGCGCATACCCGTGGCCCGGGCGGACCTCGCGGCCGCACTGGACGCCCTGCTCGGCAATGTGTTCCGGCACACCGCCGAGGGCACGGCCTTCGCGGTCGACCTGCACAACGGTGAGGACGCCGTGATCGTGCTGGTCTCCGACGCCGGTCCCGGGATCCTGGATCCCGAGGCCGCCATGGCGCGCGGGCGGGGCTCCGGCAGCGACGGATCCACCGGACTGGGCCTGGACATCGTGCGCCGGCTCGCCGAGTCGACCGGCGGTGACGTGCGGATCGGGTCATCGGTGCTGGGCGGGACCGAGGTGCGGATCTGGATCCAGCTGGACGGGCGGGAGCGGGCGCCCGGCGGGCGGGGTCACCGGCTGGTCCGGCGCCGCAGACAGAGCAAATTGGTCTCTACCTTTAACCGTCCCCGATCCCTTCCTTAAGCGCACCCTAAGATCCTCAACCCCCGTCCGGATCAGGCAGATTGCCCGATTCCGGCTCGCTAGCGTGCTGCCGCACCCCACCCCCGAACCATGAAGGCAGGCACGCGATGAGCACGCACCGGCGCAAGGTGAGCGGCAGGAACAAGGCGATCGGCGGAGCTGTCGCCGCGGCCGTGATCGGCGGTGGCGCGCTCCTGCTCACCGGTACCGCGCAGGCGGCGGGCGTGGGCGCCGCGTACACGAAGACCAGTGACTGGTCGACGGGTTACACCGCGCAGTACGTCGTCACGAACAACACCGGCCAGACGGAGAAGAGCTGGAAGCTGGAGTTCGACCTGCCGTCCGGCTCGAAGCTCAGCTCGCTCTGGAACGCCGAGTCCAGCGTCAGCGGTCAGCACGTCACCGTGACCCCGGCCAAGTGGGACACCGACGGCCTCGCGCCCGGCAAGTCCGTCACCGTGGGCTTCGTCGTCAACGGCACCGGTAACCCCGGCAGTTGTCTCGTCGACGGCGCCAAGTGCTCCGCGGACGACGGCCCGACCCCCGAGCCGAGCGGCCGCCCCACCCAGTCCCCGACACCCACTCCCACGCCGACCAGGACGGCGACCCCCACCCCCACCCCGACCCAGAGCTCCGGCACCGGCACCACGGCGAGCGCGGGCTTCGCCCCCTACGTCGACACCTCCCTCTACCCCGCCTTCGATCTCCTCGCGAGCGCCGACGCGACGGGCGTGAAGAACTACAACCTCGCCTTCATCACCGACGGCGGCGGCTGCACACCCAAGTGGGGCGGTGTGACCGACCTCGGCAGCGACGGGGTGGCATCCCAGATCGGCGCCCTGCGCGCCAAGGGCGGTGACGTCCGCGTCTCCTTCGGCGGCGCCTCCGGTTCCGAACTGGCGACGACGTGCTCCTCGGCGGACGCGCTCGCCACGGCGTACGGCAAGGTCGTGGACCAGTTCAAGCTGACCAAGGTCGACTTCGACGTGGAGGGCGGCGCGCTCCCCAACACCACGGCGAACACGAACCGCGCGAAGGCGATAGCCAAGCTCCAGGCGGCCCACCCCGACCTGGACGTCTCCTTCACCCTCCCGGTCATGCCCGAGGGCCTCACCCAGGACGGCGTGAACCTTCTCTCCAACGCCAAGTCCAACGGCGTGAAGATCAACACCGTCAACATCATGGCCATGGACTACGGCGCCTCCTACAGCGGCGACATGGGCACCTACGCCGAGCAGGCGGCCACCGCCACGCAGGCGCAGGTCAAGAGCGTGCTCGGGCTCTCCGAGGCAGCCGCCTGGAAGGCGGTCGCCGTCACCCCGATGATCGGCGTCAACGACGTCTCGTCCGAGATCTTCAAGGTCGACGACGCCACCCAGCTGACGTCCTTCGCCAAGTCCAAGGGCCTCGGCGGTATCTCGATGTGGTCGGCGACCCGCGACAAGCAGTGCGCCGGCGGCACCAAGCCCACCGCCGACGCCACCTGCAGCTCCATCACCCAGGACAAGTTCGCCTTCTCGAAGGCGTTCGGCGCCTTCAACTGACCACCGGCGGTTGATGCGCCTCGGCCGCACTTCCCCCACCCGGCCGGGGCGCGGCGCGGTTTCGCCATGCGGCTCCGCCGCGCCCCAAAGGGGCGCGGGGAACTGCGCGACCAGCCACGACGGGCCGTCAGACAACCGACGGCCAATCGCGACTCAGTCGACCTCCACCGCAGGCAACGTCCCCGTCCGAGCGGCCTGCCCATACCAGAGCGCACTCGACTTAGGCGTACGAGCAAGGGTGGCGTAGTCGACATACACCGCACCGAAGCGCTTCTCGTACCCGTACGCCCACTCGAAGTTGTCCAACAGGGACCACAGGTAGTACCCGCGGACATCCGCACCGTCGGTGATCGCCCGGCGTACCGCCGCAAGATGACCCTCCAGGTAGGCGATGCGCTCGGGGTCGTGGACGCGGCCGTCGGAGTCGGGCTTGTCGTCGTAGGCCGCGCCGTTCTCGGTGATGTACAGCGGCAGTCCGGGCGCCTCGCGCGTGTACCGCATGATCAGCTCGTGCAGGCCGGTCGGGTCGATCGTCCAGCCCATCTCGGTGCGTTCGCCCGGGGTCTGGTGGAAGGCGACGTCGTCCGCGCCCGGCCAGGGGGAGTGGTCGCTGGCGCCGTGGCCGTCGGCGCGCGGGTTGCTCGGGTCTGCCTCGGCCGCCGAGACCAGCGTGGGCGTGTAGTAGTTGAGACCCAGCGCGTCCAGCGGCTGGTGGATCGCGCCCAGGTCGCCGTCGAGGACGTACGACCAGTCGGTGATCAGCTCGGTCGCCGCGAACAGCGACTCCGGGTACGCCCCGTGCAGGATCGGGCCGTGGAAGACGCCGTTGGCCAGGTCGTCGATCTTCCGCACCGCCGCCAGATCCGCCGGGTCATGCGGCGAAAGGGGCCTGACCACCGAGGAGTTGAGGCTGAGCGCGACCGAGTTGCGGGCCGGCATCACCGACCGCAGGGCCGAGGTGCCGAGCCCGTGGGCCAGGTTCAGGTGGTGAGCGGCCCTCAGGGACGCCTCCGGCTCCGTCCGGCCCGGTGCGTGCACCCCGGAGCCGTAGCCCAGGAACGCGCTGCACCACGGCTCGTTGAGGGTGATCCACTGCTCCACCCGGTCGCCCAGCGCCTCGCCCACGATCTGCGCGTACTCGGCGAACCGGAGTGCCGTGTCCCGCTCCGGCCAGCCGCCCGCGTCCTCCAGCTCCTGCGGCAGATCCCAGTGGTAGAGGGTGACGGCCGGCTTGATGCCGTGTTCGAGCAATTCGTCGACCAGCCGCCGGTAGAAGTCCAGGCCCACCTGCACGGCCGGGCCCCGCCCCGTCGGCTGCACCCGCGACCAGGAGATCGAGAAGCGGTACGCGGACAGGCCCAGCTCGGCCATGAGTGCCACGTCTTCGCGGTACCGGTGGTAGTGGTCGACAGCGATGTCACCGTGTTCGCCGCCGGCGGTCCTGCCCGGCGTATGACTGAAGGTGTCCCAGATCGAGGGCGTACGGCCGCCCTCCCGCACCGCCCCCTCGATCTGATACGCGGAGGTCGCGGCACCCCAGAGGAAGGCGGAGGGAAAGGTCACCGGCTGTGCGGACTCAGGCATGGAAGCGCTCCCATAGGTGGTCGTCGAGACCGAAGAGTTGGAGGGGAGAGACGAGGGAGGGACAGGGGCAGGAACAGCGGGAGGAAGAGCGGGAGGAAAGGGGCCGAGGCGGCGCCGGCCGGCCCCGAGGGGACGTACAAGGACGTACGACGTGACCGGAACGAGGAACGACGAGCCGTCAGCCCTTGATCGCGCCCTGCATGATGCCGCCCACGATCTGCTTGCCGAACAGGATGAACGCGATCAGCAGCGGCAGTGTGCCCAGCAGCGCGCCCGCCATGATCACGGCCTGGTCGGGGACGTAACCGGTGCCGAGCGAGTTGAGGGCGACCTGCACGGTCGGGTTCTGCTGGTTGAGGGCGATGATCGGCCACAGGAAGTCGTTCCAGGCGAACACGAAGGTCAGCAGGCCCAGCACGGCCATCGCGGGGCGGGCCGCGGGGAAGACCACGTGCCAGACGACTCTCAGGCTGCTCGCCCCGTCCACCCGGGCCGCCTCGATCAGCTCGGTGGGCAGCGCCTGCACCAGGTACTGCCGCATGAAGAACGTGCCGAAGGCGCTGACGAGGGTGGGCAGAATGACCGTCTGCAGTTGGTTGGACCAGCCCAGGTCCGCCATCCACAGATACAGGGGTACGACGGCCAGCTGCGGCGGGATCATCATCGTGCCGATGGTCAGCAGCAGCAGGGTGCTCGAGAACCTGAACCGCAGCTTGGCGAAGGCGAACCCGGCGAGCGTGGAGAACACGACCGTACCGATGGTGATGGTCCCGGCGACGATCGTGGAGTTGACCATGGCGGTGCCGAGCCCGGCCTGGTCCCAGGCGGCCTGGAGGTTCTTGAACAGGTTCGCGCCGAACCACAGGGGCGGCGGTGACTGCGCGAGCCGCTCGTTGTTGCGCGAGGCCGCGATGGCCGTCCAGACCAGTGGGGCCAGCGAGATCAGTGCGAAGACCGTCAGGACGACATAGGTGACCGGGCCCGCGTGCATCTGCTTGCCCGCGCCGAGCATCCTGCGGCGTCCGGGGCCACGGCCTTCGCCCTTCCCCTTCGCCTGAGGGAGTGTCAGTTCACTGGTCGTCATGGGACTTCCTCAACCGTCGGGTGATCAGCAGGTTGATCGCGGCGACGACCAGCAGGATCAGGAACATCGTCCAGGCGATCGCGGAGGCCTTGCCGAGGTTCCCGATGCCCCAGCCCTGGTCGTACATGTACAGGCCGAGCGTCTGGTACTGGTGCGCGGAACCGCCCTTCGAGCCGCTGACCCCGCCGAACAGGAGCGGCTCACCGAACAGTTGTGTGGCGCCGATCGTGGAGACGACCACCGTGAACAGGATCGTCGGCCGCAGCATCGGGATCGTCACATGGCGGAACTGCTGCCAGCGGCCCGCGCCGTCGATCGCCGCCGACTCGTACAGGTCGGAGGGGATCGCCTGCATCGCCGCGAGGTAGATCAGCGCGTTGTAGCCCGTCCACCGCCAGATCACGATCGTGGAGACGGCGAACTGCCCGCCCCAGTCGGACTCGCGCCAGTTGATCGGGTGGACACCCACGAAATGGAGCAGCCAGTTGATCATGCCGCCGTCCCACGAGTACAGCAGCGTGAAGACCAGCGTCGCCGCCGCCACCGAGGTGGCGTACGGGGTGAGCATCACGACCCGCCAAAGGGTCGAGCCGCGCAGCCGGTAGTTGAGCAGATGTGCGATCCCGATCGCCATCAGCAACTGCGGCACCGTGGAGATCACGCCGATGCTGAACGTGTTCTCCAGGGCGTTCCAGAAGAACTGCGAGGACAGCAGGTGCTTGTAGTTGTCCAGACCGGCCCAGGTCTGGTGGTCCAGACCGGACAGCTGCACGTTGTGCAGCGAGTACCAGGCCGTATACAGGAGCGGGACGAGTCCGAAGGCTCCGAAGATGATGAAGAAGGGGGCGATGAACGCGTACGGGGACGCCTTCATGTCCCAGCGGTACAGCCGGCTGCGCCATGAGTCGGGGCCCGGCGGTGTACCGCGACCGTGAGCGCCCCGGGCCGCGCCCGGCGGGGTGCCGGGCGCGGCCTCGGCGCTCGACGCGGAATGCGCGAGAGCCTGCTGGGAGCTGGTCACTGGCCGAGCACGTCCTTGACCTCGTTCTTGGCCGCGTCCCAGCCCTGCGTCGGGCTCTTGCCCTTCTGCTCGACCTGGAGGATGCCGACGTCGGTGATCGCCGTGTTGATCGGCTGGTCCTTGACGCCGAAGTACTGGACCGGGATGGTCTTCGCCGAGTCGGCGAAGATCTGTGTGAGCGGCGCGTTCGAGAAGTAGGCCGTGGTGTCCGCGGCCGGCTTCAGGGTCGAGTACGCCGACGGGGTCGACGGGAAGCTCGCCTGCTTCGCGAAGACCTTCGCCTGCTGCTCGGGCGCGGTCAGCCACTTCGCCAGGGCGATGGCCTCCTTCTGGTGCTTGCCCGCCGTCGGCACGCCGAGGAAGGAGCCGCCCCAGTTGGACGCGGTCGGGGCCGCCGCCACGTCCCAGTTGCCCTTGCCGGAGGCGCCGGACTTCTGCTCGATGTAGCCGATCATCCACGCCGGGCAGGCCACCGTCGCGAAGGTGCCCTTGGCGTAGCCCTGGTCCCAGGTCGGGTCGAACTGCTTCAGCTTCGCCGACATGTTGCTGGTCGCCACGGACATGGCGACGTCCCAGGCCTTCTTCACGCCGTCGGACTTGTCCCAGATGACGTTGCCGTCCTTGTCGTAGTAGCGCTCGGCCCCGCCGCCGAGGGCCGCGTTGTAGACGGAGGAGGCCGAGTCCACGAACTTGGTGCCGCCGGGCGCCTTCTTCATGTACTGCTTGCCGACGTCGACGTACTTGGCCCAGTCGCCCTTCCACTGCGCGGCGAGCTTGGTGCGGTCCGTCTCCAGACCGGCCTTCTTGAAGAGGTCCTTGCGGTAACAGATCGCCATCGGGCCGACGTCGGTGCCGAGCCCGATCAGCTTGCCGTCCTTGGTGGTGGCCTGGGCGTTCTTCCAGTCCAGCCACTGCGATTTGTCGACGTCCTTGCCGAGGTCGACGAACTTGGCGCCCTGCGTCTGCACGGCCTCGGTGACGTTGCCGACCTCGATCGCCTGGATGTCGTCGGTGCCGGAGCCCGCCTGCAGCCGGGTGAGGACCTTCGGCCAGTACACGTCGGTACGGGTGGTGACGTTCTCCTTGATGCTGATGTCAGGGTGCAGCTTCATGTACTCGTCGTAGAGGCCGGCCTGCTTGTAGCCGAACACACCGAAGGTGCCGATGGTCAGTGTGGTCTTGCCCTTGCCGTTGCCGCCGCTGTCGTTCGACGAACTGTCCGAGTCCTTGGAGCAGCCGGCCAGCAGCCCCGTGGTCAGCGCGGCCACGGCCGCGAGGGCCATCAGCCTGCGGGACCGTCGGGTACTCGTGCCCATTTGCGTCCTCCTGTTGCCTGACGTGCCGACCCCCCGGCCAACTGCATTGTTGGGCCCGTTCTACACGCTGCGGCTCGGGCGGGGAACGTGCGGGATGTGTATGTGTCAGGTACTGTGGGAGCGCTCCCACAAGTGATGTGTTGAAGGTTCGCCGCTTCGAGCGGGGGTGTCAAGGGAGTCGGCGTGGCGAGATGTGTTCAGTTATCGGGCCGTTAACTGGACGAGAGGAGTCCGGTACGCGGACCCCGGCGACCATCGGCTTGGGGTCCGGGGGCGGCAGCCCCGGGGACGTTCACGGATCCCCCGGGACTGTTAGATTCCAGGCCAGCTGTAACAACGGCGGAAGGGCGGAGCCAGATGCGGAACCGGAGCGGTGGTCGACCCACCCTCGAAGAGGTTGCCGCCCGCGCCGGCGTGGGCCGCGGCACGGTCTCCCGGGTGATCAACGGCTCGCCCCGGGTCAGCGACGCGACCCGCGCGGCGGTCGAGGCGGCGGTGGCCGAGCTCGGCTATGTCCCCAACACGGCGGCCCGTGCCCTCGCGGCGAACCGCACGGACGCCATCGCCCTGGTCGTTCCCGAGCCGGAGACCCGTTTCTTCGCGGAGCCGTACTTCTCGGACATGCTGAAGGGCGTCGGCGCCGAGCTGTCCGACACGGAGATGCAGCTCCTGTTGATCTTCGCGGGCAGCGACCGCGAGCGCCAGCGCCTGGCCCAGTACCTCGCGGCCCACCGCGTCGACGGCGTCCTGCTGGTCTCGGTGCACGCGGACGACCCGCTCCCCGATCTGCTCGCCCAGCTGGAGATCCCGGCGGTGATCAGCGGTCCCCGATCGGCCGCGGAGACCCTGACCTCCGTCGACTCCGACAACTACGGCGGCGGCCGCTCGGCGGTCGAGCACCTGCTCTCCCGAGGCCGCCGCAAGATAGCCCACATCACCGGCCGCCTCGACGTCTACGGCGCCCAGCGCCGCGTCGACGGCTACCGCGACGCCCTGAGCGACGCGGGCCAGGAGGTCGACGAACTCCTCATCGAACCGGGCGACTTCACCGAGGAGGGCGGTCGCCGGGCGATGACGAGACTGCTCAGCCGCTGCCCCGACCTGGACGCGGTCTTCGCGGGCTCCGACGTGATGGCGGCGGGCGCCCGCCAGGTCCTGCGCGAGGAGGGGCGCCGCATCCCCGACGACGTGGCGCTCGTCGGCTACGACGACTCGGCCATAGCCCGCCACATGGACCCGCCCCTCACCAGCGTCCGCCAGCCCATCGAGGAGATGGGCCGCCGCATGATCGACCTGCTCCTCGCCGAGATCGCGGACCGCCGCCCGGCCGTCTCCCGCGACCTGGAACGCCGCCAGGTGGTCCTGGCGGCGGAACTGGTGCAGCGCACGTCTTCCTGACGGCGATCCGGCCATACGGCGCTCCGTCCGATTCCGGCAGGTCAAACGCCGTGCTGATCGCAGCTGTAGGGCCGGTGGTGGCCTGCTCGGGTGGTGTGCTTGCACGGCCGAAGGGGGTGGGCGAGCCTGGTCTCGGCGCGTCCCGCGACGGGGTGCAGGGTCTCGAATCCCGCGCTGATCGCGGCTGCAGGGCTGGTGGTGGCCTGCTCGGGTGGTGTGCTTGCACGGCCGAAGGCGGCGGGTGAGCCGAGGCCGGGGGTGGGTCCTGTGATGGGGTGCAGGGTCTCGGATGCCGTGCTGATCGCAGTCGCAGGGCCGGTGGATGTCTGCTCGGGCGGTGCTTGCACGGCCGAAAGGGGTGGGTGAGCCTGGCCTCGGCGGGTCCTGTGATGGGGTGCAGGGTCTCGGACGCCGTGCTGATCGCGGCTGCAGGGCTGGTGGTGGCCTGCTCGGGTGGTGTGCTTGCACGGCCGAAGGGGGTGGGCGAGCCCGGTCTCGGCGCGTCCCGTGATGGGTGCAGGGGCTCGGACGTTGTGCTGATCACGGCCGCAGGGCCGGTGGAGGCCTGCTCGGGTGGTGTGCCTGTACGGCCGGAGGGGGCTGCGAGCAGTGGCCGGGGGCGGGTTCCGCGATGTGCTGCAGGGGCCGGGAGTCCCGCGGCTCCGCAGCTCAATGGGGCGGTGTGGTTGTTTCCGCGCCGGATGGCGATGCTGACCTCCGTGAGCGGCGCGGTCGGCGTGTGCGCCGGAGCCGTGCGGACCGCTGACCACCCCACTCGGCGGTCGGTGTCGTGCGGGGTTGCCGACCGGCGGGGCACCACCACATCGGCGTCCCGTCGCCCAAGAAATGAACCTCACCCGCCCGCCCGGGCACGCATGCTGGCACCCATGACTCCTCATCCCCTGCTGGACGTCCACGAGGTTCCCGCCGTCGAGCCGTACCTCCGTACGGTGGGCGAGGTGTTCCGCACCTTCCGCGACCAGGACTCGGGCTGTGTGTCGTACGGGGTCCTCCTCCCGGACGGCGACCGCTGGTTCGTCAAGGAGGCGGTGACGGACCGGGCCCAGCGGTCCCTGGACCGGGGCTGGGCCTTTCACCGGGCGGTGCGCCATCCGGTGATCGTCCCTCAGCTCCGCCGCATCGCCGTACGGGGCGGCACTCGTACGGCGGCGGTGATGCCCTGGTACAAGGGCGAACCCCTCTACGGCGCCACCGCCCGTGCCCGCTTCCGCGCCCTTCCGGTACCACGCGTCCTGCACGCCCTGGACCGGATCCTCGACGCCCACCTGGCCGTGGAGGCGGCGGGCCAGGTCGCGGTGGACCTCTATGACGGCGCCTTCCTCCACGACTTCGACGCAGACGATCTCCACCTCATCGACCTCGACGAATACCGCCCGGGCCCCTTCGTACTGACGGAGGACCGTCTCCCCGGGTCCCGCCGCTTCATGGCTCCGGAGGAGTGGAGGCGGGGTTCGGTCATCGACGGCCGCACCACCGTCCATGCCCTGGCCCGCACGGTCCGCCTCCTCCTGGACGCCGGTGACGACGAGCGCGCCTGGCGGGGTACGGCGGCACAGCTGGCGGTGGTGGAGCGGGGGACGCGGGCGGATCCGGGCGAACGGTTCGCGGGCGTACGGGAGTTGGTGACGGCGTGGCGGGCGGCGACGTGCCCCTGAGTGTCCCGCGCCCTTTTGGGGCGCAAACGAATCAGCCGGTGACCCTGTTCTCAGGGTCACCGGCTGATTACTCAGGGTGAGTGACGGGACTCGAACCCGCGACATCCTGGACCACAACCAGGTGCTCTACCAGCTGAGCTACACCCACCACGACCGGCGGTCTACTTCGTGGTTTTCCGACCGGCCGAGAAAAAGTGTACAGGGTCCGAAGGGGTGCTCGCGCACGCCTTTTGCCGCGCCCCCTCGGGGTGGTTACTCCGCAGGCAGGACGTGCTTCGCGGCGATCGACCTGGCGGTGTCGGAGTCGGGGCCGGGCTGCGGCACGAAGATCGCCTCGCGGTAGTAGCGCAGTTCGGCGATGGACTCGCGGATGTCGGCGAGGGCGCGGTGGTTGCCGTTCTTCTCGGGACTGTTGAAGTAGGCCCGCGGGTACCAGCGCCGGGCGAGCTCCTTGACGCTCGAAACGTCGACGATCCGGTAGTGCAGATAGTCCTCCAGCGTCGGCATGTCGCGGAGCAGGAAGCCGCGGTCGGTGCCGACCGAGTTGCCGCACAGCGGGGCCTTGCCGGGTTCCTTGACGTGTTCGCGGACGTAGGCGAGGACCAGTTCCTCCGCGTCGGCCAGTGTCGTGCCGCCGGCGAGTTCGTCCAGCAGCCCGGACGCGGTGTGCATCTGACGCACCACCTCCGGCATCGTCTCCAGTGCCTTGGACGGCGGACGGATGACGATGTCCACACCTTCGCCGAGGATGTTCAGCTCGGAGTCGGTGACGAGGGCGGCCACCTCGATGAGAGCGTCGTCGGACAGCGAGAGGCCGGTCATCTCGCAGTCGATCCACACCATGCGATCGTTCATGCGACCACCCTAAGGCTGGCGCCCGCAAAATCGGCCCCTCTGGTGTTCGAGGAGCGGGGGTACGGGGGGAGGGGGCGGGTGGCCTCGGTCACCTGCCCCCTCCTCGCCGTCACGTACCGCTGCGCTGCCCCGGCAGGCTCGCCCGGCTCGTCACATAGGCCTCGCGGCCGTTCTCCGCCGCGGCCGCGGCGGAAAGAGACGCACCCGATCCGACGGCACTCGCCGCGGTCCGGCGGCTCTGCAGCGGAACCGGCCCCTCCGGATGCAGCAGGGGCGCAGGCCCCGGCGCCCCGGCCGCACCCTCCACATCGGCCGGCTTGTCGCCCTGCGGACGGCGAGCGCGGTACGCGGCACGGTAGGCCGCCGGGGACGAGCCCAGCTGACGGCGGAAGTGGCCGCGCAGGGCCACCGGCGAACGGAAGCCGCAGCGACCCGCCACCTCGTCCACCGAGTAGTCCGACGTCTCAAGCAGACGCTGCGCCTGCAGCACCCGCTGGGTGATCAGCCACTGCAGCGGGGCGCTGCCGGTGAGCGAGCGGAACCGGCGGTCGAAGGTGCGCCGGCTCATGTACGCACGGGCGGCGAGGGTCTCCACGTCGAACTGCTCGTGGAGGTGCTCCAGCGCCCAGGCGACGACCTCCGCGAGCGGGTCGGCGCCGATCTCCTCTGGTAAAGATCGATCGAGGTAGCGCTCCTGACCGCCCGACCGGCGCGGCGGCACGACCAGACGCCGGGCCAGTGCGCCCGCCGCCTCGTTGCCGTGGTCCGTCCGCACGATGTGGAGACAGAGATCGATTCCGGCCGCCGTGCCGGCGGACGTCAGTACGTCTCCGTCGTCCACGAACAGTTCTCTCGGATCCACGTGCACCGACGGGTAGCGCTTGGCCAGCGTCGGCGCGTACATCCAGTGTGTGGTCGCGGGGCGGCCGTCTAGCAGGCCCGCCGCCGCCAGCACGAAGGCGCCGGTGCACAGCCCGACTATGCGGGCACCCTCCTCGTGCGCCCGGCGCAGTGCGTCGAGCGCCTCCTCCGGCGGCGGAGACGTGATCGAGCGCCAGGCCGGTACGACGACCGTGCCGGCGCGCGATATCGCCTCCAGGCCATGTGGCGCGGTGAGTTCCAGGCCCCCTGTGGTCCGCAGTGGGCCTTCCTCGCCGCCGCACACCAGCAGTCGGTAGCGCGGCACGCCGGCGTCCTGGCGGTCGATCCCGAACACCGACAGCGGTATGGAACTCTCGAAGATGGGGCCGCCGCTGAACAGCAGCACCGCGACGATCTCCTTGCGGCGTCGCCCGGAAAGCTTCCGGGCCGCGGCTTCCGGCGCGGCAGTGGAGTCGTGGCTCATACTGCTAAGCCCCCCTCGGTGGTCGCGGCTCCTCGGTTGTGTCGCTCCTGCACGTTTCCCCTCGGTCCTGCACGAGTCCCCCGCCGTAAGACGTCAAGATCGAATCTACTGTGTCGCGCGGTGCCGGTGTGACCAGTTCGGTAACCGGCGCAATGTCGACATGGCAACTTGGCGTGAAGCATTCGATCACGAAGCGTTGCACTCGCGGGCCGTGCAGGGAAGTGCGCCTTGTCGCAGTGGCCAATCCACGTAGGGTACGCGGGGCGCCCGAGCCCCTTTCTCTGCAGGTGGAACGGGGGTTGGGGGGTGGTCGGGGCAAGGGATGCACCGTGTCCGGAAGTTGGCTGAAAAGCGTCGGACGCGTGCACGGAAACCGGTCAGCCGACCGGTGTACTTCCCCCAGTGTGACGCCTGCCTCTGTGAGCACCCGTGCCGCTTCTGTGATGGCGGCCCCGACGTGACGTGTGATCCTCGCTCGGCGGGCGGGCCGCCACGCGCTCGGACTGGCGCAGCAGCAGCCGGCACACCGCGGTGACGGCGGCGAGACCGAGCGCCGTGCCCGCGGCGCCGGCGAGCGAGGTGCCGTACCAGAGGAGGACCACGGGGACGAGGACGCAGCTGAACGCCGCCCAGCGGACGACATCGGTCGCCGTGTCCTGGGGCGGGGCGGTCGCGCGGGGAGTCTCGGGGGTGGGGTGCGGTCCGGACATGCGTGCTCCCTGAGGGCTGGGTCTCGGTGTTCAACGCGTGTTCGACCGGGCGGTCACTGTACGCCCCTCCCCATCGGCCCCCGGGTAAGTGGACCCTGTGCAAACCGCCTGTACAGCGCAGCAACCATTGCGTTACGGGCGCCCCCTCGTGCATGCTCCCTGGAACCCCCACGCCCGGTGGGCGGGATCTGGGCTAAGGAGGCGTGCCGCCGTACCCTTGGGGGTATGGGGTTGGGAAGATGTTTCCCGGACACAGCTCCGCCGTACACAGCTGGATCCGTCAGCGAGCCCCGCTCGCGGGCCCTCCCATAAAGGATCAAAACGCCGAGACAGCCATGGCCGGTCACGAATTCTTCGAACCCGCGGACCGCAAGCGCCCCGTCGCCGACCCTACGGCGGCCGAGCCCCAGGCGGCCGAAGAGCCACGCCATTCCTGCGATCCAGCCTTCAAGCACGGCGTCGTCGTCGGCTTCGACGGCTCCACGTCCAGTGAGCGCGCCCTCGCCTATGCGATCGGCATGGCCCATCGTTCCGGATCGGGCCTGATCATCGTGCATGTCGCCAACCGGCTGCCCACCACGGTGTGGGCCGGCTGCGAGCCACCGGTCTTCGTCGATGTGCCGGACCACCGCACCGAGGTGCTGGGGCTCGAGCTCGCCTGTGCGGACTATCTGGCCGAGGTGCCCTGGATCCTGGTCGAGCGCGGCGGCGACATCTGCCACGAACTCGAAGAGGTGGGGCGGGAGTACGAGGCGGACGCCATCGTCGTCGGCTCCACGCACGGCATCGTGGGGCGGATTTTCGGCTCCGTCGCGGGGCGGCTCGCCAAGCGGGCGAAGCGGCCCGTCGTTGTCATTCCGTAACTCCTCGTTCTCCCAGGTGAGATGCGATCCGGGAACGGTCACCCTCCTTTGTGCAGCGTGCAAATCTACTCGCGCGTAGAGGTGTTTGTGCCTTTGTGAAGGGCATATATCGGTCACCGCACAACTGCACATGCATGAAGGGAGCCCGCCGTGGACAACGACGTCTCTGCGGGAAGCGGAACCACTACCGTGGTCGGCCGACTCGCCCTGGGTATCACCCTGTTGGCGTTCGGACTCGGATACACCGACGTGATCAATGGCGTGTCGGCCGCTGACGCCGTCTCACTGGCCCACTACGTAGGCGGCGTTGCGCTCTTCGTCGCCGGACTGCTCGCCTTCCGCGACGGCGACTCCGTCAACGGCACGGCGTACTCGGCGCTCGGCGCCCTCTGGTTCACCTGGGCCGTCACCGCCGGTGCGGCGATGTCCGCCAACGCGGCCGGTCTCTTCCTGCTGCTGTTCGCCCTCGTGGCGTTGTCGCTCACCCTCGCGGGTGGGGATCAACTCACGCAGGGGACGTACGGGTTGTTCTTCGTCTCGCTCGTGCTTCTCGCGGTCGCACAGTTCGCGACGAGCGGGTCGCTTGCGAAGGTGGGCGGTTGGTTTGCCGTGGCTGCCGGGGCGGTTGCCTGGTATGCGGCTACTGCGGCGTTGGCTCACTGGCCGACGGTGCTTCCTCGGCGTGCTGCCGGTCGGGGCGTGACGGCCACCGGCTAGCTGCGCAGGCCGGGGGTTTGGGCGGCCCCCGGCGAATGGAGCGGACCCCCCGTGCCTTGGTGGCGGCACGTGGGGGTCCGTTCCCCTTTTTGCGCCTAAACCGGCGCCGCTCTCGCGGACGTGGTTGCTCGCCGTAGGGGTTACTCAATTATCGCTTCGGCCGTCGCAGGGACTTCCTACTCGACCGTTACGGACTTCGCCAGGTTCCTGGGCTTGTCGATGTCCCTGCCCAGGGCCAATGCCGTGTGGTAGGCGAGGAGTTGGAGGGGGATGCCCATCAGGATGGGGTCGAGTTCGTCCTCGTTCTTCGGGACGACGATCGTCTCGTCGGCCTTCTCCTCGTGCTGGTGGGCCACCGCGAGGATGCGGCCGCTGCGGGCCTTGATCTCCTCCATGGCGGCGCGGTTCTTCTCCAGGAGGTCGTCGTCGGGGACGATCGCGACCGTGGGGAGGGCCGGCTCGATGAGGGCCAGGGGGCCGTGCTTGAGCTCGGAGGCCGGGTAGGCCTCGGCGTGGATGTACGAGACCTCCTTGAGCTTGAGGGAGGCCTCACGGGCCACCGGGTAGCCCCGGACGCGGCCGATGAAGAGCATCGAGCGGGCGTCGGCGTACTGCTCGGCCAGCTTCTTGATCTCCTCCTCCTGCGCCAGGATCTCGGTGATCTGGGCGGGGAGCTTGCGTAGGCCCTCGATGATCCGCTTGCCGTCGCGGACCGAGAGGTCGCGGGTGCGGCCCAGGTGCAGGGCGAGCAGGGCGAAGGCGACCGTGGTGTTGGTGAAGCACTTGGTCGAGACGACGCAGACCTCGGGGCCCGCGTGGACGTAGATGCCTGCGTCCGCCTCGCGGGCGATCGCCGAGCCGACCACGTTCACGATGCCGAAGACCCGGGCGCCCTTGCGCTTCAGCTCCTGGACGGCCGCGAGGACGTCGTAGGTCTCACCCGACTGGGAGACGGCCACGTAGAGGGTGTCGGGGTCCACGACCGCGTTGCGGTAGCGGAACTCGGACGCCGGCTCGGCGTCCGCGGGGATGCGGGCCAGCTCCTCGATCATCTGGGCGCCGATCATGCCCGCGTGGTACGAGGTGCCGCAGCCGAGGATCTTCACCCGGCGGATCTGGCGGGCCTCACGGGCGTCCAGGTTGAGGCCGCCGAGGTGGACCGTGGAGAAGCGGTCGTCGATGCGGCCGCGCAGCACGCGGTCCACGGCTTCGGCCTGCTCGTGGACCTCCTTGTGCATGTACGTGTCGTGGCCGCCCATGTCGTACGACGCCGCCTCCCACTCCACGGTGGTGGGCTCCGCCGTGGTGCGGGTGCCCTCCGTCGTGTAGGTGCGGAAGTCGTCGGCCTTGAGGGTGGCCATCTCGCCGTCGCCGAGAGTCACTATCTGCCGCGTGTGGGCGACCAGAGCGGCGATGTCCGAGGCGACGAACATCTCCTTCTCGCCGATCCCGAGGACCACCGGGGAGCCGTTTCGCGCCACCACGATCCGGTCCGGGAAGTCGGCGTGCATCACCGCGATGCCGTAGGTGCCCTCGATGACCCGGAGGGTCTCGCGGACCTTCTCCTCCAGGGTCTCGGCCTGGGAGCGGGCGATGAGGTGGACGAGGACCTCGGTGTCCGTCTCGGAGAGGAACTCGACGCCGTCCGCCTCCAGCTTGCGGCGCAGGTCGGTGGCGTTGTCGATGATGCCGTTGTGGACGACGGCGACCTTGCCCTCGGCGTCCAGGTGCGGGTGCGCGTTCACGTCGGAGGGGGCGCCATGGGTGGCCCAGCGGGTGTGGGCGATGCCGGTCGTGCCCTTGAAGCGGGCCGGGACCTTGGCCTCCAGGTCGCGGACCCGGCCCTTGGCCTTGACCAGCTTCAGGCCGGCCGTCTTCGGCGAGGTGACGACGATGCCCGCGGAGTCGTAGCCGCGGTACTCGAGGCGCTGCAGGCCCTCGAGCAGCAGCGGGGCGACATCACGCTTCCCGATGTATCCGACAATTCCGCACATACAGATAGGTCCCTCGGTCGTGGGCGAACAGGCCGCAGCCGGTTCAGCCGTAGACGATGCGGCGCAACTGCCTGAGCGTAAGCTCCGGAGGCGCGACCGCCCGGTATTTCAGGTCCGCCTCGATCCGTTCGAAGATCTCCGCGTTCACCAGGCCCTGGGCCTGCAGCTCGCGGTGGCGGCGACGGACGTACTCCACGGTCGTCTCGTCGAAGTAGGCGAGCACGTCCTGGATCACCCGCAGTGCCTCGCCCCTGCTGAGGGGCGTGGACCGCGTCAGATGATCAACAAGTTCGTCGTGCACCCGGTAGATCCTGAGCTACCGAAGGCCGTTTCGCAAGAATCCTGCCCGATATCGGGCAGGCCTCTGTTGCGGCTCTTTGGTGTTCTCATGAACCTCTGTTTGCAGACTGTCCATCCTGAGTCTTGTGCCTCGTCGCTCATGTCGACGAGTTTCAGACGTCATGGACATACCTCGTATGGGAGTACCGGAGCAGCTGGCCGAGCGCATGAGCATGGCCGAGCAGCACGAGTACCTGCGCGCCAGATTCTCGCGGCGCAACCTGATGAGAGGCGGCGCCGTGACGATCGGCGCCGTCGCCGGTGGCGCGTTCGTGCCGGGTGCGGTGGCCCAGGCCGCCGTCCCCACGCAGCGCACCGCCCCCGCCACCGAGACGGTCGACGGCTCGCTCGTCGCCCCGTTCGGCCGCCACCTGGCCTACGGCAGCGACGCCAGCACCGAGATGACCGTCTCCTGGCAGGTGCCGGTCGCGGTGAAGAAGCCCTTCATCCGTATCGGTGCCCACCCCTGGGACCTCTCCCGCAAGATCGAGGCCGAGGTCCGCAGCCTCTACACCCCGGCGGGCGTCGGCGCCAGCGGCGACCACACGCAGTACTACATCCACGCCAAGCTCACCCACCTGCGCCCCGGCAAGACGTACTACTACGGCGTCGGCCACCAGGGCTTCGACCCCGCCGAGCCGCACCTGATCGGCACCCTGGGCACCTTCACCACCGCACCCAGGCACAAGAAGCCGTTCACCTTCACGGCCTTCGGCGACCAGGGCGTCAGCTACCACGGTCTGGCCAACGACAGCCTGATCCTCGGCCAGAACCCGTCCTTCCACCTGCACGCCGGTGACATCGCCTACGCCGACCCGGCCGGCGCGGGCAAGACCGCCGACACCGGCTTCGACTCGCGGGTGTGGGACCAGTTCCTGTACCAGACCGAGTCGGTCGCCAAGTCCGTGCCGTGGATGGTGAGTTACGGCAACCACGACATGGAGGCCTGGTACTCGCCGAACGGCTACGGCGGCGAGGAGGCCCGCTTCACGCTCCCCGACAACGGGCCGGACAAGGCGAACCTGCCGGGCGTCTACTCCTTCGTCCACGGCAACACGGCGATCATCTCGCTCGACCCGAACGACGTGTCGTACGAGATTCCCGCCAACCTCGGCATCTCCGGCGGCACCCAGACCACATGGTTCGAGGCGCAGCTGAAGAAGTTCCGGGCGTCGAAGGACATCGACTTCATCGTCGTGTTCTTCCACCACTGCGCGTACTGCACCTCCACCGCGCACGCCTCGGAGGGGGGCGTGCGACAGGAGTGGGTGCCGCTGTTCGAGAAGTACACGGTGGACCTGGTCATCAACGGCCACAACCACCAGTACGAGCGCACCGACGTGATCAAGGGCAACCAGGTCACCAAGAAGCTGCCGATCGGCGAGACCGCGTACCCCGAGACCGAGGGCGTCGTGTACGTGACGGCGGGTGCGGCGGGCCGCAGCCTGTACGCGTTCACCGCGCCGGACTCCTACGAGGGGCACGAGCACGAGGTCGACTCCGTCGCCTCGTTCATCAACACCAAGGACGGCAAGGTCAACGAGACCGTCGCCTGGTCCCGGGTGCGCTACCTCAACTACTCCTTCCTGCGCGTGGACGTAGAGCCCGCGTCGAAGGGGCACTACGCCAAGCTGAAGGTGTCGGGCATCGCCGAGACCGGTGACCGCATCGACCACTTCACCGTGGCGCGCCGGGCCAAGTAAGGCCCGCTGTAAGGCAGTTCGTGCGCCTGGAAGGCAGGGCGCACCCCACACAGGCGGTCCTCGCATGCGCTACATGCGCTTGAGGACCGCCTGTTTGGCCATCGTGAACTCCTCGTCCGTCAGAACGCCCGTGCGGTGCAGCTCGCCGAGTTCGCGCAGTCGTCGTAGCAGCGCGTCGTGGTCGTCCTCGCGTGCGTCGGCGGGGGCGAGCTGCTTGGGGGCGTGAGGCTCCAGGGGCGGTACGTCCGGCGCGGACGCCGCCGAGGGGTGCGGGAGCCGGGCCTGCACGGCCGCCGCGACCAGCGCCATCAGTGGGTCCTTCTTGAAGCCCCACAGTTCCACCGAGTTGGGGTCGTACTTGGGCGGGGCCTTGGTGGCCGCGCCCCGTACGGTGAAGCGCAGATGCCCGTTCTCCAGTCCGGCCGCGGGCTGCCACTCCACGGCGACGACATCGGTGACGGCCAGCGTGCGGGCGCCGGCGGCGGCCTTGGCGTCCTCCGTCTTCCAGTTCCACTCCAGGCGGATCCGCTCGCCGTCGAAGCTGGCGGTGCCGTCCCCGGCGGAGACGGAGAGCGGGACGGGCGGTCCTGGGAGCAGGTACTCGTCCACCGGGTCGGACGGGACCTCGTCCAGGAGCAGTGCGTCTCGCACCTCGTCCGTGAAGTACTCCGCGACGCCGTAGCGGTCGGACTCGACGAGCAGCTGGTAGGGGTCGTTCGGCTCGGTGAGTCGGCCCCCGGAGGCGTGCAGCAGCGGGTCGGCGCCGTCGCGCAGCCGCAGCCTCAACCGCCCGGTCTTCTTGCCCTGTTCGAAGGAGATCCCCGCCAACGCGCCCAGCGGGACGACGAGTTCACCCAGTGTCCGGCGCAGCAGGCTGACGTTCCTGTCCCGACCGGGCGTCAGCCGAAGGGCATCGCCGTCGAAGGCCCACGTGCCGTCCTTCTGGATGATTTCCGCCATGGGGGGATTGTTTCATCGGATCTGCGAGAGAGTGGTCTCTACCAATCGGAGGGAGCGCATGTGAGACTGCACCGCGTTCTGGTGTCGCTTTTGCTCGTGGCGGCGGCCGGCACTTTCTCGGTAGGAGCGACCATGCCGACGAAAGCGAGCCCGACCCCGCTCGGCCGGGTGGTCCCGGCCCCCGCGTCGGTCAAGCCCTGGGGCTCCCCGTACCGCATCACCGGCGCCACCGCCATCCGCGTCGACGACTCCCCGCGGGTGCGCCGGATCGGCGAGTACCTCGCGGACATCCTGCGCCCGTCGACCGGCTACCGGCTGCCCCTGGTCCACTGGGGCCGCGGCGGCATCCAACTGCGGCTGGAGCCGAAGACGAAGGGCGGGCTCGGGGCGGAGGGCTACCGACTGGACAGCGGGGACGGCGGCATCACCATCACCGCCACCGAGCCCGCCGGTCTCTTCCACGGCGTCCAGACCCTGCGCCAGCTCCTGCCGCCCACAGTGGAGAAGAAGTCCGTAGAGCCCGGACCGTGGCTGGTGGCGGGCGGCACGATCAAGGACAGCCCGCGCTACGCCTACCGCGGCGCGATGCTCGACGTCTCCCGGCACTTCTTCACCGTGGCCCAAGTCAAGCGATACGTGGACGAGTTGGCGCTGTACAAGATCAACAAACTGCATCTGCACCTCAGCGACGACCAGGGCTGGCGCATCGCCATCGACTCCTGGCCGCGGCTCGCGACCTACGGCGGCTCCACGGAGGTGGGCGGCGGCCAGGGCGGTTACTACACCAAGGCCGACTACCAGGAGATCGTCCGGTACGCCGCCTCCCGCTATTTGGAGGTCGTCCCTGAGATCGACATGCCGGGCCACACCAACGCGGCCCTCGCCTCGTACGCCGGCCTGAACTGCAACGGCACGGCGCCCCCGCTCTACACCGGCACCGACGTCGGCTTCAGCTCGCTGTGCGTCGGCAAGGACGTCACGTACGACTTCGTGGACGACGTCATCCGCGAACTGGCCGCGATCACCCCGGGCCGCTACCTCCACATCGGCGGCGACGAGGCGCACTCCACCAGCCACGAGGACTATGTGAAGTTCATGGACCGGGTGCAGCCGGTGGTCGCCAAGTACGGCAAGACGGTGATCGCCTGGCACCAGATCACGGGCGCGCACCCGGCGAAGGGGGCCCTGGCCCAGTACTGGGGTCTGGACGACACCGACGCGGCGGAGAAGGCGCAGGTCGTGAAGGCCGCGCAGAACGGGACCGGGCTGATTCTGTCGCCGGCGGACCGGCTCTATCTCGACATGAAGTACACCGAGGACACCCCGCTCGGGCAGGACTGGGCCGGGCTGGTGGAGGTGAAGCGGTCGTACGACTGGGATCCGGGCAACTACCTTGCCGGGGCGCCCGGTTCGGCGATCCAGGGCGTCGAGGCCCCGCTGTGGACCGAGACCATCGTGACGGACGCCGACATCGACTCCATGGTGTTCCCGCGGCTCGCGGGGGCGGCCGAGCTGGGCTGGTCGCCGGCGGCGACGCATGACTGGGACGCCTACAAGGTGCGGGTTGCTGCGCAGGCTGCGCGGTGGGATGCGCTGGGGATTGGCTATTACCGGTCGCCGCAGGTGCCTTGGGCTTCCGCGCAGTGATGCGCCTGCGGGTCGGTGGGGGCTGGTCGCGCAGTTCCCCGCGCCCCTGAGGGAGTGACGGGCACCCCCCGGAGGACCGTACTCCGGGGGGTGCCCGTCCGTCTTGATCAGAACCCCGCGACGGGGTTTTTGAGGGTTCCGACCAGTTGAAGGGCGCCTGACGGATCCGCCAGGTCGACCATCTGCCGGTTGTTGCGCAGCTGGAGCCGGTTGAGGCAGGACAGGGCGAACTCCGGAGCGAACATGTCGTACTGCTCGAACTTCTCGGCGAGTTCGGGCACCGAGGCCTGGTACTCGCGGATCACCTCCGCGACCGTCCGCCAGAAGTCGTCCTCCGCCAGGATGCCCTCGGCGGCGAGGTTCGCGGCGAGGAAGCGGAAGAAGCAGTCGAAGACGTCCGTGAGGATCGACAGGAGTTTCTTGTCCTCCGGGACGTCCACGCGCAGCCGCTCGACCGCCGGCGGCAGGACCGCGTCCGGGTCCATGACGGCGATCTCCTCGGCGATGTCCTTGTAGATCGCGCGCTGCACGACCCCGTCCTTCAGGACCAGGATCACGTTCTCGCCGTGCGGCATGTAGACCAGGTCGTAGGCGTAGAAGCTGTGCAGGAGGGGCGTGAAGTACGCCCGCAGGTAGTGCCGCAGCCACTCCGTCGGTGCCAGGCCCGACTGCTCGATCAGGGCGCCCGCGACGGACGCGCCCTCGTGGTCGACATGGAGGAGACAGGCCATGGTGGCGAGCGACTCGCCGTCCCGGAGTCCGGGGACCGGGCTCTCGCGCCACAGGGCCGCGAGCATCTTGCGGTACGGGGAGTAGCGGTCCGTCGCCTTCTCGTACTCCAGGTGCCGGTAGCCGACGGCGGCCCGCTCGCGGATGATCGACAGGCCGGTGGACTTCAACACCGGGTCGCCCTCGATGAGCTGGGCCAGCCAGTCGTTGATGGCCGGGGTGGCCTCCATGTAGGCGGCCGACAGTCCGCGCATGAAGCCCATGTTGAGGACCGACAGGGCCGTCTTCACATAGTGCTTCTCGGGGTGCGAGCTGTTGAAGAAGGTCCGGATGGACTGCTGGGCCAGGTACTCGTCGTCGCCCTCGCCCAGGCACACCAGATGCCTGCGGGCGACCTCGGCGGCGAAGGTGACGGTGAGCTTGTTCCACCACTGCCAGGGGTGGACGGGGATGAGGAGGTAGTCGGCGGGGTCCAGGTCCTGCTCGCGCAGGATGCCGTGGAACCGCTCGACGGTCTGCTCGCCCAGCTCCTCCCGTACGAAGGTCTCGTACTCGATCCCGGCACCCGCGGTGAAGGCGGCGCGCGACCTGTGCGCGGCCAGCCACACCAGACGGACCGGGCTCGCGGTCTCGGGGGCGTACGACAGGTACTCGTGGATGCCGAAGCCGAGCCGTCCGTTGTTGGCGACGAAGCAGGGGTGGCCCTCGGTCATACCGGTCTCGACGGCCTGGAAGCCGGAGCGCGCCAGCTCGGCGGCCGGGATCTGCGGCTTGGTGAGCTTGTAGCAGGTGCCGGAGAGGGTGGAGGAGATCTCCTCCAGGTAGACCGGGAGGATCTCGTCGCTCAGGCCCAGCGCCGTCCTCAGCTCGATGACGAAGTCCAGGGCTACGAGGGGGAGTTCGGTGCCATCGCGGTGGCGGGTGATCGAGTCGGCGTCGATCTGCCAGTGGTCGAGGGCGCGGCGCGTGGCGGTGAAGCGGTAGCGGGTCAGACCGTCGTCGCTGCGGACGACGTACCCGTTTGCGTCGGTGGCTTCCGGAGTGATCAGGCGCTCGTGCGCGAACTCGGCGAGGGCCTTGCGGACCAGGAGGCGGTTGGCCTGCTCCCAGCGTTCGGGGGAGAGGTGGGCGACGGTGTCGGCGAGGGTCATGCGGGCACCACCGCGTTCTCGAACTGCTCGCGTGTGCAGAAGCTCAGCAACGCCCTCTTCTCCGGCTTCTCGATCTCTCGTTCGGGTTCAAAGCCGACGGCCTCGTTCAGGGCGTGGACGGCCGTGTTGGAGACGTCCGGCTCGACGACCACGCGCCGTACCGCCGGGTCCTCGAAGAGGCGCGCCATCACGGCGGTGATCACGGACCGGGTGAAGCCGTGGACGGGCGTGTCCGTGGCCGGGGTCAGGAAGTGCATGCCGATGTCGCCCGGCAGCGGCTCGTAGAGACCGACGAGTTCGCGGTGGGCGGGGTCGTAGTACTCCATCAGGAAGGCGGGTTCGCCGTCCCTGCCGAGCCCGAGCAGCGCGTGATGGTGCTCGTCGGCCGCGATCTCCATGTAGGCGCGCTCGACGTCCTCCAGTTTCGCGTCCTGCATCATCCAGAACGCGGCCTTGGGGTGGGTGACCCAGGTGTGCAGCAGTTCGGCGTCGGTCAGCGGGTCCAGGGGGCGGAAGGCGAAGGTCGTGGGGCTCATGCGGTGAACTCCTGGAACGCGATGGTCTTCTCGACCGGGTAGTACTCCGTGCCGAGCAGCTCGCGGATGATGTAGCTGTTGCGGTAGGCGCCCATGCCCAGGTCGGGGCTGGTGATGCTGTGCGTGTGCACGCCGGCGTTCTGCAGGAAGACGCCCCGGCCGGTGGTGTCGATGGAGTAGTTGCGGGCGACGTCGAAGTTGCCGTGCGAGTCGTAGAGCAGACGGTCGCGTACGGGCCTCAGGAACTCCGGCTCGGTGTACCTGTAGCCGGTGGCCAGGATCAGCCCCTCGGACTCGATCTCGTAGTCCTTCTCCTGCTCCTCCTGGCGGAAGGAGAGGGTGTACGTGCCGTCCTCGTAACGCGCGCTGTTCAGCGCGGAGTTGGTGAGCAGGCGGGTGGGCACCGGGCCGTCGAGGTTCTTCTGGTAGAGCAGGTCGAAGATCCCGTTGATCAGGTCGCCGTCGATGCCCTTGAACAGGCCCTTCTGCTCGGCCGTGAGCCGGTAGCGGGTGGTCTCCGGCAGCTCCCGGTAGTAGTCGATGTACTCCGGGGAGGTCATCTCCAGGGTGAGCTTGGTGTATTCCAGCGGGAAGAAGCGCGGGGAGCGGGTGACCCAGTTCAGCCGGTAGCCGTGGACGTCGATCTCGCTGAGCAGGTCGTGGTAGATCTCGGCGGCGGACTGGCCGCTGCCGACCAGCGTGATCGACTCCTTGCGCTGCAACTCTGCCTTGTGCTGCAGATAGCGGGAGTTGTGGATGAAGTCGCCGCCCAGGCCCTGGCAGGACTCCGGTATGTGCGGCGGGGTGCCCGTGCCGAGGACGAGGTGGCGGGCGCGGTGGATGTCCCCGGCGTCGGTGCGCACCAGGTAGTGCCCGTTCTCGTACGTCACCTCTGTGACCGTCGTACCGAAGCGGACGCTGGTCAGTTTGTTCGCGGCCCAGCGGCAGTAGTCGTCGTACTCCACGCGCAGGGGGTAGAAGTTCTCGCGGATGTAGAACGGGTACAGCCGCCCCTTCTCCTTCAGGTAGTTGAGGAAGGAGTACGGCGAGGTCGGATCGGCGAGGGTGACCAGGTCCGACAGGAACGGGGTCTGGAGGTGGGCGCCGTCCAGGAACATGCCCGCGTGCCACTCGAAGTCCGGCTTCGACTCCAGGAAGACGCCGTCGAGTTCGGCGATCGGCTCGGTCAGACACGCCAGGCCGAGGTTGAACGGGCCGAGCCCGATCCCCACGAAGTCATGGGTTGTGGTCGGGCTTTCAGGACGCGCGGTCAAGGGACTCTCCCAGGTACTGCTCGGCGTGGCCGGCTATCAGGTCGAGGACGGCGGCGATGTCGTCGGTCGTCGTCTCGGGGTTGAGCAGGGTGAACTTCAGGTAGTGGCGGCCGCGCACCTTGGTGCCCGCCACCACCGCGTCACCGGAGGCGAACAGGGCCCTTCGGGCGTAGAGGTTGGCGCGGTCGATCTCCGACGGGTCGGTGACGGCGGCCGGGATGTAGCGGAAGACGAGGGTGGACAGGGACGGCTGGACGACCACGTCGAAGCGCGGGTCGGCGGCGAGCAGCTTCCAGCTCTCGGCGGCCAACGCGCAGACCTCGTCGAAGAGTTCACCGATGCCGTCGGCGCCCATCACGCGCAGCGTCATCCACAGCTTGAGCGCGTCGAAGCGACGGGTGGTCTGCAGGGACTTGTCGACCTGGTTGGGGATGCGCTCGGTGACCATACGGCGCGGGTTGAGGTACTCGGCGTGGTAGGTCGCGTGCCGCAGGGTTGAGGCGTCCCGCACCAGCACGGCGGACGAACTCACCGGCTGGAAGAAGGTCTTGTGGTAGTCGACGGTGACCGAGTCGGCACGTTCGATGCCCTCGATACGGTCCCGGTGCCTGAGGGAGGCGAGCAGCCCGCAGCCGTACGCCGCGTCCACGTGCAGCCAGGTGTCGAACTGGGCACACAGCTCGGCGATCTCGGGGAGCGGGTCGATGGAGCCGAAGTCGGTGGTGCCCGCGGTGGCGACGACGGCCATGGGGACCAGGTCGTCCTTCCGGCAGCGCTCCAGCTCGCGGGCGAGGGCGACGGTCTGCATCCGCTTGTCGTGGTCCACGGGGACGGAGACCACCGCGTCCTGGCCGAGGCCCAGCAGTTTCGCGGACTTCTTCACGCTGAAGTGGCTGACCTCGGAGGTGAAGATGCGCAGCTTCGCCAGGGAGTCGCTCTTGGCCTCCTCCCGGGCGAGCAGCAGCGCCTGAAGGTTGGACTGGGTGCCGCCGGAGGTGAACACACCGTCCGCGGCAGGGCCGAGGCCGATACGGGCGGTCGTCCAGTCGATGAGCTTGCGCTCGATCAGGGTGCCGCCGGCCGACTGGTCCCAGGTGTCCAGGGAGGAGTTCACGGCGGACAGGACGGCCTCGCCGAGCACCGCCGGGATGACGACCGGGCAGTTGAGGTGGGCGAGGTAGCGGGGGTGGTGGAAGTAGACCGCGTCACGGAGGTAGACGTCCTCCAGCTCGTCCAGGACCGCGTCGTAGTCGCCCAGCGGCCGGTCGAGGTCGATGGCATCGATCCGGGGAGCGAGGGCGTCGACGGTGACACCGGTGAACGGACGGTCTGTGGTGGCGAGTTTGGCCGCCACCCGCTCGACTCCTTCGGTCACGGAGCGGCGGTAGTGCTCCGCGGTCAGGTCATTGAGCAGGTGCGAGCGCATTGGGGGTCCTCCGGTGGGGACAGTCCGTGCGGGCGGGAGAGAGGGACGAAGTGGCCCGGTTAACTTAGGTAAGCCTAACCTAAGTCACTTCGGTCCAATCCTGCCCCTCCCGTGACCGCCGTCACTCCTGCTCGCGCAACTGCTCCTCGCTCAGGCCCTGTCGCCAGTAGCCGACGAAGGTGACCCGCCGCCGGTCGATGCCGCGCTCCGAGACGAGGTGCCGCCGTAGCTGCTTCACGCTCCCGCTCTCGCCCGCGATCCAGGCGTACGGGTGCTCGGTGGAGGAGAGTTGGGTCGTGCGCAGGGCGTCGAGGGCCATGGGGGACCCCTCGACGCCCTGCGCGTCCCGGACCAGCCAGGTGATCTCGGTGTCGGCCTCGGTCACCAGGTCCTGGATGTCCCCGGCGTCGTGCACCTCCAGCCACACCCGGGCGCGGGCGCCGGCCGGCAGTGACTCGAGGATCGCCGACACGGCCGGAACGGCGGTCTCGTCCCCCCAGATCAGCATCAGATCGGTGTCCGCGGGCGGCCGGAACCGGATCGCGCGGTTGTCCGAGACCGCGGGCCCGAGCAGCACGACACGATCACCGGCGGCGGCCCTCGCGGCCCATCGCGAGGCGGGGCCGGCCGGGGTGTGCAGCACGAAGTCGATGTCGATCTCGTCGGGCTCGCGGCGCAGCGCCCGCAGCGTGTACGAGCGCATCACCGCCCGTACGTCGTCGGGCAGTTCACGCCAGGCCTGCCACCAGCCGTCGCCGAGGTCGTACGGTACCGCGGGCTCGCTCTGGCCGGGATGCGGCAGAAACAGCGACAGGGACTGGTCGCGTCCGTCGGAACGGAACGCGCGCAGGTCGTCCCCACCGAAGGTGACCCGCACCAGAGACGGCCCGAGCCGCCTCGTCCGCAGGACCTGGAGGGAAAAGAAGCGGAACGGGGCGGCTACGGCGGTGGTCATACGGGCTCCTGAGTTGCCGTCAGGTTGTAGGTGGGGGCAGGTGCACCAGGCTCAAGGGGCGCGGGGAACTGCGCGACCAGCCACATTGGACCCGCACATACCCACGGCCCAAAGGTTCAGCGGACCTTCTTCGCCTTCTCCAACGCCTCAGCGAGGTTTGTGAGAAGCGGCGTGCACTTGTCGTAGGACAGAATCGGCTCGGGTGACCGAGGGATGACCTGCCCCGCCTTCACCGCCGGCAGCTTCTTCCACGTCGCCTTGGTGATGTCAGCCGGCTGAATGGTCGAGGACCGGTCGTCCATCATGATGACGTCGGCCTTGTACCTGTCGACGTTCTCCCAGCTCAGCGACTCGAACCAGCCCCCACCCCTGGCCTTCGCCCGCTCGGGTGGCTCGACGAAGTTCACGCCGAGCGCCTTGAAGTACTCCAGGTCGATCGAGAGGTTCGTGCCGGAGACGTAGAAGAGCGCGTCGCTCGCGGAACCGGCCATCACCTTGATGTCGGGCTTGGCCTTCGCCGCCTTGCGCAGCCGGGCGGCCGCCGCCTCGAACTTATTCTTCGCCTCGGTGGCCTTGGCCGCCTTCATGTCCGCGCCGAGCGACTCCGCGAGCGCCCACATGCGCTGCAGCGGCTCGGTCAGCTGGCGGTCGTAGACGGAGATGCCGACGCTGGGAGCCAGCTTGGCGATCTTGTCCTTGGAGGCCTCGGGGACGTACCAGAGGGTGCCGGCGTCGTCGAACATCGTGGAGATGAGCACGTCGGGTGCGAGGGCCGCGTACTTCTCGACGTTGAACTGGTCCCAGACGTTGCCGAGGATCGTGACCTTGCTGATGTCCATGTCGCCGGCCTGGACATCGGGCTTGCCGTCCGCGGTCCTGGTCGGGCCGAACACGCCCTTGACGCTGATGCCGTAGTCGTAGAGGGCGGCGGCGACACCGGTGAACGCGACGATGTTCTTGGGGATCCCGTCGAGCTCGACCGTCTTGCCGCGGTCGTCCTTGAAGGACCAGGGGCCGTCCGCCGGGGGCGGGGATGCCGTGGAGGTCGTCCCGTCGCCGGAGCCGCCGCTCTTCGCGTCGTCGTCGCCGCAGGCCGCGAGCACGGCCCCGAGGCCGAGGGCGCCGCCCGCGGCGAGGATGCCGCGTCGGGTCGGGTGGGTGGCTCTGGCGTTGAACATGCTGTGGCTGCTTTCGAACGGGGCGGAACGCCCGCCGGACACGTCCGAATTAGGTTAGCCTAACCTCACTCGATGTCCAGGGGGCGGGCGCTCCGGGCCCGAACCGGTCAGCGGCCTGTGCGCCGCAGTGCTGCTGCCACGTCAGCCCACCAGCCCCAACTCCCGTGCGATCAGCATCCGTTGGACCTCGCTGGTGCCCTCGCCGATCTCCAGGATCTTGGAGTCGCGCCACATACGGGCCACCGGGTACTCGTTCATGAAGCCGTAGCCGCCGTGGATCTGGGTGGCCTCGCGCGCGTTGTCGACGGCGATCGTGGAGGAGTAGAGCTTGGCGAGCGCGGCCTCCTTCTTGAAGGGGGCGCCGCTGACCAGCCGGACGGCCGCGTCGCGCCAGGCCAGACGGGCGGTGTGGGCCTTCATCTCCATGTCGGCGATCTTGAACTGGATGGCCTGGTTGGCGCCGATGGGACGCCCGAAGGCCTCGCGCTCCTTCGCGTACTTCACCGACTCGTCCACGCAGCCCTGGGCGAGGCCGGTCGCGAGAGCCGCGATGGCGATCCGGCCCTCGTCGAGGATGCGCAGGAACTGGGCGTAACCGCGGCCCTTCTCGCCCAGCAGGTTGGCCGCCGGGACGCGGACGTCCGAGAAGGACAGCTCACGGGTGTCCGAGGCGTTCCAGCCGACCTTCGAGTACGGGGCCGCCACCGTGAAGCCCGGGGTGCCGGACGGGACGATGATCGAGGAGATGAGCGGCTTGCCGTCCGGCTTGCGGCCGGTCACCGCCGTGACCGTGACCAGCCCCGTGATGTCCGTACCCGAGTTGGTGATGAAGCACTTGGTGCCGTTGATCACCCATTCGCCGGTCGACTCGTCGAGACGGGCCGTCGTACGGGTGGCCCCGGCGTCGCTGCCGCCGTCCGGCTCCGTGAGGCCGAAGGCGCCGAGGATCTCGCCGGAGCACAGCCGGGGCAGCCACTGCTGCTTCTGCTGCTCCGTGCCGAAGAGATGAATCGGCATGGCGCCCAGGGAGACACCGGCCTCCAGGGTGATGGCCACGGACGAGTCCACGCGGGCCAGCTCCTCCAGCGCCACGCCCAGCGCCAGATAGTCGCCGCCCATGCCGCCGTACTCCTCGGGGAACGGCAGCCCGAACAGGCCCATGCGGCCCATCTCGCGGACGATCTCGTACGGGAACTCGTGGTGCTCGTAGAACTCGCCGATCTTGGGCGCCACGACGTCGTGTGCGAACTCCTCGACGGTGCGGCGGAGTTCCTCCAGCTCGGGTGAGAGTCGGTAGTCCATGGCTGTGATCACTGCTCCTGGTGGGAGAGGGCTCGGACGGTGCGGGACGGGCTGGGTCGGCCCAGTTGTTCGGCCATCCACACGCTGGTGGCGACGAGACGGCCGAGGTCGACTCCGGTGTCGATGCCGAGACCCTGAAGCATCCACACGAGGTCTTCGGTGGCGAGATTGCCGGTGGCGGACTTGGCGTACGGGCAGCCGCCGAGGCCGCCGGCGGAGGCGTCGACGGTGGTGACGCCGTGCTGGAGGGCGGCCAGGGTGTTGGCGAGGGCCTGGCCGTAGGTGTCGTGGAAGTGCACGCCCACCTTCTCGACGGGGACGTCCAGTTCGCTCAGCAGCGCCTGTACGTGACCCGGAGTCGCCACTCCGATCGTGTCGCCCAGGCTCAGCTCGTCGCAGCCCATGTCCAGCAGGGCCTTGCAGACGCGTACGACCTGGTGGAGCGGGACCGCGCCCTCCCAGGGGTCGCCGAAGCACATCGAGACATAGCCGCGCACATGCGCACCCTCGCCCTTGGCGTGCTTCACCACCGGGTCGAACACGGCCAGCGACTCGTCGACCGTGCGGTTGAGGTTGGCCTTCGCGAAGGACTCGGTGGCGCTGGCGAAGACGGCGACACGGCGGGCGCCGAGCGCGAGGGCCCGGTCGAGACCGCGCTGGTTGGGCACCAGCACCGGGAGAGCCACGGGCAGGTCGGAGACCATCGGGAACAGCTGTTCCGCGTCGGCGAGTTGGGGCACCCACTTCGGGTGCACGAAGCTCGTCGCCTCGATCGTCGTGAGCCCGGCGTCGGCCAGGCGGCGGACGAACGCCGCCTTCACCTCCGTCGGCACCGTCGACTTCTCGTTCTGCAGGCCGTCGCGGGCGCCGACCTCGTGGATCCGCACCCGGGTGGGCAGGTCCGAGGCAGGTACGACCATGGGCAGCGTCATTTCTCCTCCTCCGCCGAGTTCTCGACCGGCGTGATGACGGCGAGCACCTGGTCCATGGCGACCGTGCTGCCCGGAGTGACGTCCAGTTCGGCGACCGTGCCCGCGTGCGGGGCTGAGATGACGTGCTCCATCTTCATCGCCTCGACGACCAGCAGGCTCTGTCCGGCGCTCACCTCGTCACCGACGGCGACCTTCACCACCGTGACCGTGCCGGGCATGGGAGCGGTGAGCGAGTCGGCGCCCGCGTGCCGTGCGCCCGTGAGGGACGCGGCGACCGGGTCGTGGTCGCGCACATGCCAGGCGTCGCCGTCGCGGCCGATCCAGTCGGCGGCGCGGTGGAAGGTGTGGCGGACACCGTCGAGGGTGACGCAGACGGTGTCGTCGGTGAGGGTGTGGCTGCCGCGCGGCACATACTCCACGGGGTCCTGCACCCGCAGGTGGAACCCGACGGGCTTCGGCGTCCCGCCCAGCCGCCAGCCGCTCGGCACCGAGAACGGGTCGGTCCAGCCTTCCCCGCGAGGCTCCAGGGCTTCCAGCCGTACGGCCGCCGCCGCCTCGTACACCTCCTCCGGCACGTCCGCGGAGACGAGGCCGTCCACCTCCCGCTCCACAAGACCGGTGTCCAACTCGCCCGCGACGACCGCCGGATGGGCCAACAGCCGCCGCAGGAACCCGGCGTTGGTCTGCACGCCCAGCGTCACCGTCTCCGCGAGGGCGGCCCGCAGCTTGCGGATCGCCGTCTCCCGGTCCGGCCCGTACGCGATCACCTTGGACAGCATCGGGTCGTAGAGCGAACCGACCTCCGTGCCCTCGCTGAGCCCGGAGTCGGTGCGGATGCCGTCGCCCTGCGGTTCGCGCAGTCGCAGTACGGTGCCGCCGGAGGGGAGGAATCCGCGGGCAGGGTCCTCGGCACACACGCGTGCCTCGATCGCATGCCCGGTCAGCGTGATGTCGCCCTGCTTGTACGGCAGTTGCTCGCCCGCCGCCACCCGCAGCTGCCACTCCACCAGGTCGAGGCCGGTGACGAGCTCGGTGACCGGGTGCTCGACCTGGAGCCGGGTGTTCATTTCCATGAAGTAGTACGAGGACGGGTCCCCGCCCGGCACGATGAACTCCACCGTGCCCGCGCCGCGATACCCGCACGAACGGGCGGCCTGGACCGCCGCCTCGCCCATCGCGGCCCGGGTCTCCTCGTCGAGGAGCACGCTCGGCGCCTCCTCGATGATCTTCTGGTGCCGGCGCTGCAGCGAGCACTCGCGCTCGCCGAGGTGCACCACGTTCCCGTGGCCGTCCGCCAGGACCTGGATCTCGATGTGCCGGGGCCGGTCCACCCAGCGCTCCACGAGGAGCGTGTCGTCGCCGAAGGAGGCGCGGGCCTCGCGGCGGGCGGCGGCGATCTCGTCCGCCAGCCGCTTCGCGTCCCGCACCAGCCGCATGCCCTTGCCGCCACCGCCGGCCGACGGCTTCAGCAGCACCGGCATCCCGATCTCCCGGGCGGCGTCGGCGAGTCGGTCGTCGGAGAGTCCGCTGCCGCTGGACCCGGGCACGACCGGCACACCGGCCGCCTGCACCGTCTCCTTGGCGCGGATCTTGTCGCCCATGAGGGAGATGGCGTCCGCGGGCGGGCCGATGAACACCAGCCCTGCGTCGGCGCAAGCGCGCGCGAAGTCGGCGTTCTCCGCGAGGAAGCCGTAACCGGGGTGGACGGCCTGGGCGCCGGTGCGGGCGGCGGCCTCCAGCAGCCGCTGAACCGACAGATAGCTCTCGGCAGCGGGCGCCGGACCGATCCGTACCGCCGTGTCGGCCTCGCGGACGTGCCGTGCGTCGGCGTCGGCGTCGGAGAAGACGGCCACCGAGCGCACGCCCAGCGAGCGGAGCGTACGGATCACGCGGACGGCGATCTCGCCCCGGTTGGCCACAAGCACTGTGTCGAACATGGGTCCCCTCCTCACATCCGGAAGACGCCGAACTGGGGCTCACCCAGCGGCGCGTTGGCACAGGCGGTCAGCGCGAGACCCAGCACCTGGCGGGTCTCCAACGGGTCGATCACGCCGTCGTCCCAGAGCCGGGCGGTGGCGTAGTAGGCGTTGCCCTGGCGCTCGTACTGCTGTCGGATCGGCGCCTTGAACGCCTCCTCGTCCTCCGTCGGCCACTCCTCGCCCCGGGCCTCCAGCTGGTCCCGCTTGACGGTCGCGAGGACGGATGCGGCCTGCTCGCCGCCCATGACGGAGATCTTGGCCCCGGGCCACATCCACAGGAAGCGGGGGGAGTACGCCCGGCCGCACATCGAGTAGTTGCCCGCGCCGTACGAGCCGCCGACCACCACGGTCAGCTTCGGCACGCGCGTGCAGGCCACGGCGGTGACCATCTTGGCGCCGTGCTTGGCGATGCCGCCCGCCTCGTAGTCCTTGCCGACCATGAAGCCGGAGATGTTCTGCAGGAACACCAGCGGGATCCCGCGCTGGTCGCACAGCTCGATGAAGTGGGCACCCTTCTGGGCGGACTCGGAGAACAGAATGCCGTTGTTGGCGACGATCCCGACCGGATGGCCGTGGATCCGGGCGAAGCCGGTGACCAGGGTCTGCCCGAACTCCGCCTTGAACTCGGCGAAACGGGAGCCGTCGACCACGCGCGCGATGACCTCGCGGACGTCGTACGGGGTGCGGGGATCGACCGGCACCGCGCCGTACAGGCCGTACGGATCCACCTTGGGCTCCGCGGCCGTCGCGACCTCCCAGGGCAGCGGCCCGCGCGCGGGGAGCGTGGCGGCGATGTTCCGCACGATCCTGAGCGCGTGCGCGTCGTCCTCCGCCAGGTGGTCCGTCACGCCGGAGACCCGGGAGTGCACCTCGCCGCCGCCGAGCTCCTCGGCGGTCACCACTTCACCGGTGGCCGCCTTCACCAGGGGCGGGCCGCCCAGGAAGATCGTGCCCTGGTTGCGGACGATCACGGCCTCGTCGCTCATGGCCGGGACGTACGCCCCGCCGGCCGTGCACGACCCGAGGACCGCGGCGATCTGCGGAATCCCCGCCCCGGACATCCGGGCCTGGTTGTAGAAGATCCGCCCGAAGTGCTCACGGTCCGGGAAGACCTCGTCCTGCATGGGCAGGAAAGCGCCCCCGGAGTCGACCAGGTAGATGCACGGCAGGCGGTTCTCCAGGGCCACCTCCTGGGCGCGCAGGTGTTTCTTCACCGTCATCGGGTAGTACGTGCCGCCCTTGACGGTGGCGTCGTTGGCGACGACCACGCACTCGCGCCCACTGACCCGCCCGATGCCCGCGATGACCCCGGCGGCCGGTGCGGCCCCGTCGTACATCCCGTCGGCGGCCAGGGGAGCCAGCTCCAGGAACGGTGAGCCCGGGTCGAGCAGTGTGTCCACCCGGTCCCTCGGCAGCAGCTTCCCGCGCGCGGTGTGCCTGGCCCGCGCCTTCTCGCCGCCGCCGAGCCGCGCCGCGGCCAGCTTGCCGCGCAGCTCCTCGACGAGCGCGCGGTGCGCCGCCTCGTTGGCCCGCCAGGCCTCCGACGCGGGATCTGCCGCGCTCGTCAGCTCCGGTGCCTCGTGCATCCTGCGGTCCCCTCACCCAGTGGTCGACTGTTAATGAGCGTTAACCATTTCCTTTAGGTTAACGACCGCTAACCTCCCTGTCTAGAATTGCTTCCATGGCCACCAGAACCGACGCCCCCACCCGCCGCGAGCAGATCCTCAAGGAGGCCGCGCGGCTGTTCGCCGAGCGCGGTTTCCACGGGGTCGGAGTCGACGAGATAGGTGCCGCCGTCGGCATCAGCGGCCCCGGCCTCTACCGCCACTTCGCGGGCAAGGACGCGATGCTCGCCGAGCTGCTGGTGGGGATCAGCGGCCAGCTGCTGACCGGCGCCAAGCGGCGCCTGGCGGAGGCGGACGGGGGTCCCGCGGACGCGGTCCTCGACTCGCTCATCGAGGGGCACATCGACTTCGCGCTCGACGACCGCCCCCTGATCACCCTGCACGACCGCGAGCTGGACCGCCTCCGGGACAGCGACCGCAAGCTGGTGCGGCAGTTGCAGCGGCAGTACGTCGAGCTGTGGGTGGAGGTGCTGAGGGAGGTCTATCCGGGCATCGCGGAACCCGCCGCCCGCTCCGCCGTGCACTCGGTCTTCGGCCTCCTGAACTCGACCCCGCACCTGGGCCGCCCGGGTTCCCTCCCGGGCCGCGGGGCGACGGCGGAGCTGCTGCACCGGATGGCGCGGGGCGCCTTCGCGGCGGCCGGGGCGGAGTGACGAGCGTTACGGGATCGCCTCTGGACGCCTCTCCTTACCCGCCGGTACTTTGGTGTCTGAGCAAGCGCTTAGACACGGACTCAAAGACCAGGTGGAGGTGGCGGGAGTGCGCCGTACGGTGTTCAACGAGGACCACGAGGCGTTCCGGGAGACCCTCCGGGCCTTCATCGAGGCCGAGGTCGTCCCCGTCTACGACGAGTGGTTCGCCGCGGGCCAGGCGCCGCGCGACTTCTACTACAAGCTCGCCGAGCTCGGCATCTTCGGCATCCGCGTGGACGAGGAGTACGGCGGCGCCGGCATCGACTCGTACAAGTTCGAGGCCGTGATGTACGAGGAGACCGCCCGAGCCGGTGTCCAGTTCGGCGGCTCCGGCGTGCACGTGCTGCTCGGCCTGCCGTACATCAAGATGCTCGCCAGCGACGAGCAGAAGAAGCGCTTCCTGCCGAAGTTCGTCTCCGGCGAGGAGATGTGGGCCCTGGCGATGACTGAGCCGGGCACCGGCTCCGACCTCGCGGGCATGAAGACCACCGCCAAGCTGAGCGAGGACGGCACGCACTACGTCCTCAACGGCGCCAAGACCTTCATCACCGGCGGCGTCCACGCCGACCGCGTGATCGTCTGCGCCCGCACCTCCGCGCCCACCGCCGAGGACCGCCGCTTCGGCATCTCCCTGTTCGCCGTGGACACCAAGTCCGAGGGCTACTCCATCGGCCGCAAGCTCGACAAGCTCGGCCTGAAGACCTCCGACACCGCCGAGCTCGCCTTCGTCGACGTCAAGGTGCCCGTCGAGGACCTGCTCGGCGAGGAGAACAAGGGCTTCTACTACCTCGGCCACAACCTCGCCTCCGAGCGCTGGGGCATCGCCTTCGGTGCCTACGCGCAGGCCAAGGCCGCGGTCCGGTTCGCCAAGGAGTACGTCCAGGAGCGCACCGTCTTCGGCAAGCCCGTCGCGTCCTTCCAGAACACCAAGTTCGAGCTGGCCGCCTGCCAGGCCGAGGTGGACGCCGCCGAGGCCGTCGCCGACCGAGCCCTGGAGGCCCTCGACGCCGGTGAGCTGACGCCCGCCGAGGCCGCCAGCGCCAAGCTGTTCTGCACCGAGGTCGCGCACCGCGTGATCGACCGCTGCCTCCAGCTGCACGGCGGCTACGGCTTCATGAACGAGTACCCGATCGCCCGCCTGTACGCGGACAACCGCGTCAACCGCATCTACGGCGGCACCAGCGAGATCATGAAGTCGATCATCGCCAAGGACATGGGCCTGTAAGGCCCAGGAAACCCCGAGAAATCACTGGCGGGTACAACTGTCTGCCATGAGCCAGGCACTACAGGGTCTCCTCGATCTGCTCGACCTGGAGCAGATCGAGGAGAACATCTTCCGCGGCCAGTCCCGGTCCGCCGTCGTCCCCCGCGTCTTCGGCGGACAGGTCGCGGCCCAGGCGCTGGTCGCCGCGGGGCGCACGGTCCCCGCGGACCGGCACGCCCACTCCCTGCACGCGTACTTCCTGCGGCCGGGAGACCCGGGCGCGCCCATCGTGTACACGGTCGAACGCATCCGTGACGGCCGCTCCTTCACCACCCGCCGGGCGATCGCGGTCCAGCACGGCAGGCCGATCTTCGCACTGTCGGCGTCCTTCCAGGTCCACGAGGACGGCCTCGACCACCAGACCTCGATGCCGCCCGCGCCCGACCCGGCCACGCTGCCCACCTCCCAGGAGCGGCTGCGCGGCTACGACCACATCGCGCCCGAGGTCGTGGAGAAGTTCCTGGAGGCGCGCGAGGCCGTCGATCTGCGCTACGTCGAGGAGCCGCCGTACGGGAGGTTCGGCGAGCCGCGCGAGCCGCACTCCCAGGTGTGGTTCCGCACCAACGGCAAGCTCGACGACGACCCCCTGCTGCACGTCGTCCTCGCCACCTATGTCTCGGACATGACGCTCCTCGACTCGGTGCTGCTCGCGCACGGCCGGGGCGGCTGGGCCGTGGGCGACGTGGTCGGAGCCTCGCTCGACCACGCCATGTGGTTCCACCGGCCCTTCCGCGCCGACGAATGGCTGCTCTACGACCAGGAGTCACCGACAAGCCACGGCGGCCGGGGGCTCGGCCAGGCCAGGATCTACACGCAGGACGGGCAGCTGGCCATCTCGGTGATCCAGGAAGGGCTGGTGCGGGTCCCGCGGTGACGGGACCGGCGGACCGTCAGGACAGGCCCGCCTCCGCCAGCAGAAACGCCGTCATCGGGTCGTAGTGGCGCGGGCTCGGTACATGGTCGTCGAGGGGGACCGTCACCTGTACGGTGCCCTCGGCCTCGGCGAGGAAGAGTGCCGGGTCGTTGCAGTCGGCGTAGCCGACGGAGTCGACGCCGTGCTGGCCGGCGTAGCCCGCCCAGCCGTGGTCGGCGACCACCAGGTCCGGAAGTGGGCGGCCCTCCTCCTCAAGGGCGGTGAGGATGGCCTTCATCGGCTCGCCGGAGTGCGTGTGCCACAGGGTGGCGCCGTGCTCCAGGACCGCCACGTCCGCGAGCTGCCACACGTATCCCTCTTCGGTCTGCAGCCCCTCCGGGATCACCACGATCTCGCAGCCGGCTGCGCGCAGCGCGGCGGCCGTGGCGCGGTGCACGTCGAGCAGGCCGCCCGGGTGGCCGGTCGCGAACAGCACCCGCTGCCGCCCTTCGGCCGCCTTGCGCAGCCGGGCCGCCATCCGCTCCAGACCGCCCACCGTCAGCTCCGGGTCGATGGTGTCCTGGCCGTACCGGTACTCGGGATCGTCGTTCACGCCCACCCGCTCCGCCATCACCGCGAGCACATCCTGCTCGTCGGTCCACCGGTCGCCGAGTTCCAGGCCGAGCCAGAAGTTGCGGACGCCGTTCGCGAGCTGGCGGTAGTGGGAGAGGTTGTTCTCGCGCGGGGTGGCGACGTCGCCCGCGATGCGGGTCTTCACGAGGTGCTCGACGAGCTCGGCGCGGCTGGGTGTCCCGGGTATCGGCATGCAACCCATTGTGAGGCAGGCGACTGTGCGATTCCCTGGCGTCCGGCGCGCTGGGACGCGCGTCACGTACTCAGGGACATGGGCCTGAGTACCTATGGCCGCCGTACCTGTCGCCGTCGTATCTACTGCTGCCGCAGCGCGAACCACAACTCCATGCGTACGTCCGGGTCGTCCAGGTCCGTGTCGAGGAGCGCGGCGCAGCGGGCGATGCGCTGGCGGACCGTGTTGCGGTGGACGGACAGGGCGACGGCCGTACGGTCCCAACTGCCGTGCAGGGACAGCCAGGTGCGCAGGGTCTCGGTCAGCGCGGGGGTGCCCGCGATCGGGGCGAGGAGCGTACGGGCGTGGGCCGCGGCCTCGTCGGACGGCACCAGGTCGGCGAGTCCCGCCCGGTCGCCGTGCCGGACCAGAGGCGTGCGGGTGGCGCGGGCGCGGGCCAGCGCGCGGGCGGCCTGTGTGTCGGCGGACGGCCACCCGGACGGGGTCGAGGCGGCACTGACGCCCAGCGTCCAGCCCTGCTGTGCGGCCGGTTCGCGGTCGGCGGGCACCAGGACCCGTACGACGTCGTCCGCCAGGTCGACCAGCGGCGACCCGAGGGCCGCGCCCAGCGCCGACGCGGCCACCGGGTCGGGCGCCTGCGCATCCGGGCGCGCGTGCACCACCAGCCACGGGCCGGGACCGAGGAGAGCGGCGACGTCGGCCGGCGGCGTCCCCAGCAGCAGCCGTACCAGTGCGGACGACCGTGCCGCCCCGGTGCCGCTCTGGTGCTCGCCGGTGAGGAGGGAGAGCAGGACCGCGGCTACGGAGGCGATGGTGTGATCGCCGGGTTCCCGCTGCGGTGCCGCGACCCCGAGCGCGAAGCCCTGCCCGGCACCGAGGGCGTACGCGGCGAGGTGGGTGCCGGCGGCCGTGTCGGTGGCGGAGGTGGGCGTCCCTGGACCGGAGGGGCGTACGACCTGCGCGAGCTGGGCCAGGGCCTCCCGGACGCCGGCCTCCACCGGACGCCCCACGGAGGCGATCTCCGCCCCCTCCGGCCCGTACAGCACCGCCCGGCCGCCCACCCGCTGGGCCAGCTGCCGCAGCACCGACGCCACCGGGTCCGGGCGGGAGGCCGCCGCCGCGAGGCTCTGCTGGGCCTCCGTCACCCGGCGCAGTTCGGCGAGGCGGGCCTGGGCCATCAGCTGCCAGACGGCGCGGGCGATACCGGAGAACGTGGTCTGCTCAGGGACCTCGACGAGCGGCAGCTCGTGCGCTTCGCACGCCGCCACCAGGGCGCGCGGCACCGTGTCGTGCACGGGAGCCAGGCCGAAGCCGAGGGCCGCGCCGCCCGCCGCGACGATCCTCGACACGTAGTCGTCGAAGTAGGTGCCGGAGCCTGCGGCCTCCGGAACATGGACCCCGGCCGTCAGCAGCAGCTCCCCGCCCAGCAGATACGGGTACGGGTCGGCCATCTCCGAAGTGTGTGCCCAGTGGATGACGATGCCCGGGTCGGCGGGCCCGGCGATCTGCCGCAGGGCCAGGTCCTCGCGGGCCAGGAGTGCCGAGAGGGGCACAGGAGGCGTGGGTGGCGTGGCGGGAACGGCGGGATCCGGCACGGTGTGCGCTCCCTCCACCTCGTACGGCTCGAATGGATGAAACGTACACTTCGCAGTCGCTTTTCGGCCACCTAGTGTCAGTGCTCATCACCCGCCGGCGAGACCGAGCGAAGGAGGGCCCCGTGGCCATCGACTACACAGTGATCGTCGTCTATCTGGCCGGAATGCTGGCCATGGGCTGGTGGGGCATGCGCCGCGCCAGGTCCAAGAGCGAGTTCCTGGTCGCCGGGCGCCGCCTCGGCCCCGCGATGTACTCCGGCACCATGGCCGCGATCGTCCTCGGCGGCGCGTCCACCATCGGCGGCGTCGGCCTCGGCTACCGGTACGGCCTCTCCGGTGCCTGGATGGTCTTCACCATCGGCCTCGGGCTGCTCGCGCTGTCCGTCTTCTTCTCCGCCCGCATCGCCCGCCTGAAGGTCTACACCGTCTCCGAGATGCTGGACCTCCGGTACGGCGGCCGCGCGGGCGTCATCTCGGGCGTCGTCATGTGGGCGTACACCCTGATGCTCGCGGTGACCTCCACCATCGCCTACGCCACGATCTTCGATGTCCTCTTCGACATGAACCGCACCGTCGCGATCGTCCTCGGCGGCTCGATCGTCGTCGCGTACTCGACGCTCGGCGGCATGTGGTCGATCACGCTCACCGACATGGTGCAGTTCGTGGTGAAGACCATCGGCGTGCTGCTGCTCCTGCTGCCGATCGCGGTCGTCAAGGCGGGCGGCTTCTCCGAGATGAAGGCCAAGCTGCCGACGTCGTACTTCGACCCGCTGGGCATCGGCGGCGAGACGATCTTCACCTATGTCCTGATCTATACGTTCGGCATGCTCATCGGGCAGGACATCTGGCAGCGCGTCTTCACCGCCCGCAGCGACACGACGGCGAAGTGGGGCGGCACGGTCGCGGGCACCTACTGTCTCGCGTACGCCCTCGCGGGCGCCGTCATCGGTACGGCCGCCAAGGTGCTGTACCCGAAGCTGGGCAGCCCGGACGACGCCTTCGCGACCATCGTCAAGGACGAACTCCCGGTCGGTGTACGGGGGTTGGTGCTGGCCGCCGCCCTGGCCGCCGTGATGTCGACCTCGTCCGGCGCGCTGATCGCCTGTGCGACCGTGGCCAACAACGACATCTGGTCGCGGCTGCGGGGAGCCGTACGGAAGTCCGACGGCGAGCACGACGAGGTGAAGGGCAACCGTGCCTTCATCCTGATCATGGGCCTCGCCGTGATCGGCACGGCGATCGCGCTCAACAACGTCGTCGAGGCGCTGACGGTGGCGTACAACCTGCTGGTCGGCGGGCTCCTGGTGCCGATCCTCGGCGGGCTGCTGTGGAAGCGCGGCACCGTGCAGGGCGCCCTCGCCTCGGTGATCGTCGGCGGCCTCGCGGTCATCGGCCTGATGGCCGGCTACGGAATCCTCGCCAACGAGCCCGTCTACTACGGCCTTCTGTCGTCCCTCGTCGCATATGTGGCGGTCTCCCTGGGGACGAAGCCCACGGACGAGGTTGTCCTCTCCACCTGGCGCGAGCGCCTCGCGGGGCCGTCCTCCGAACTCGCGTCCGAACCGGTCCCGGCTCCCCAGTAGAGTCGTACAAGAAGCAGTACTTATCACTCCATACGCGACGAAGCGTAGGAAAGAAGGCATTACTCCATGAGCAGCAACGAGACGCCCCGCGGCCCCGTCGACTCCTCCCGTATCCCTCGGTACGCCGGACCCGCGACCTTCGCCCGGCTGCCCCGCCTCGACGAGGTCGGCCGTGCGGACGTCGCGGTCGTGGGCGTGCCGTTCGACTCGGGCGTCTCGTACCGGCCGGGCGCCCGCTTCGGCGGCAACGCGATCCGCGAGGCGTCCCGGCTGCTGCGGCCGTACAACCCGGCGCAGGACGCGTCCCCCTTCGCGCTGGCGCAGGTGGCGGACGGCGGGGACATCGCCGTGAACCCGTTCAACATCAACGAGGCCGTGGAGACCGTCGAGGCGGCGGCGGACGAACTGCTGGGCACGGGCGCACGCCTGATGACCCTGGGCGGCGACCACACCATCGCGCTCCCCCTCCTGCGCTCGGTGGCGAAGAAGCACGGCCCGGTCGCCCTGCTCCACTTCGACGCGCACCTCGACACCTGGGACACGTACTTCGGCGCCGAGTACACGCACGGAACGCCGTTCCGGCGGGCCGTGGAGGAGGGCATCCTCGACACGTCCGCGCTCTCGCACGTGGGCACGCGCGGCCCTCTCTACGGCAAGCAGGACCTCACCGACGACGAGAAGATGGGCTTCGGCATCGTCACGTCGGCGGACATCTACCGCCGGGGCGCCGACGAGGTCGCCGACCAGCTGCGGCAGCGCATCGGCGACCGCCCGCTGTACATCTCGATCGACATCGACTGCCTGGACCCGGCCCATGCACCGGGCACGGGGACGCCGGAGGCGGGCGGCATGACCTCCCGAGAGCTGCTGGAGATCCTGCGCGGCCTGGCGTCCTGCAACCTGGTCTCGGCGGACGTCGTCGAGGTGGCGCCCGCGTACGATCACGCGGAGATCACGTCGGTGGCCGCGTCCCACACGGCGTACGAACTGACCACGATCATGTCCCGCCAGATCGCCGAGGCCCGCGAGGAGAACGAGGGCAAATGACCCACGACCACGACCTGGAACTCCGCCCGACCCCGGCGCAGATTTCCGCCGCTCTGAACCCTCCTCCCGGACGCAACGGCGGAGACCTGGTCGTGGAGACGCTGGCCGGGCTGGGCGCGACGACGGTCTTCGGTCTGCCCGGCCAGCACGCGCTGGGCATGTTCGACGCGCTGCGCCGGTCCGACCTGCGGTACATCGGCCTGCGGGTGGAGAACAACGCGGGGTTCGCGGCGGACGCGTACGGCCGGATCACGGGCGAGGCGGCACCGCTGCTGCTGTCGACCGGGCCGGGTGCGCTGACGTCCCTGGCCGCGCTGCAGGAGGCGGCCGCGGCCTCGGCGCCCGTGCTGGCGATCAGCAGCCAGATCCCGACGGCGGGGCTGGGCGGCGGCAGGCACGGCTATCTGCATGAACTCCCGGACCAGGCGGCCTCGTTCCGGGGCGTGGTCAAGTCGGTCCACACGGTCCGCACCCAGTCCCAGATCCCGTCCGCGATCGCGGCGGCCTGGAAGTCGGCTCTGTCCGCCCCGCACGGACCGGTGTGGGTGGAGATCCCTCAGGACGTCCTGCTGGCGCCGACGCAGATCCCGGTGGTGACGGGCGGTGACGCGTTTCCGGAGGACCTGCCGCCGCGCCCCGAACTGACGGCCGTGGCCGCCGACCTGCTGTCCCGCGCCGCCCGCCCGGCGATCATCGCGGGCGGGGGAGTGGTACGGGCGGACGCCTCGGGCAAACTGCGGCAGCTGGCGGAGGCCTTGCAGGCGCCGGTGGTCACGACGCCGGGCGGCAAGGGAGCCTTCCCCTGGGAGCACCCCCTCTCCCTCCAGTCCTGGATCGAGGACCGCCACACGACGGACTTCCTTCAGGACGCGGACGTACTCCTGGTCGTCGGCTCGGGCCTGGGCGAACTCTCCTCCAACTACCACACGTTCAAGCCCCGCGGCCGGGTCGTCCAGATCGAGGCGGACCTCGGCAAGCTGGAGTCCAACCACCCGGCGCTGGGGATCCACGCGGATGCGCGACTGGCGTTGCAGGCGTTGCTGGAGACGGTGGAGGAGCGGGAGGACGCAGGCGCCGCCGAGCGCGTGCGTGAGGTGCTGGGCAAGGTGGCCGAACGCATCGCCTCCCAGGAACTCACCCTGGAACAGGACGTGTTGGCATCCGTCCGCCGGGCGCTGCCCGCCGACTCCCCGTCCTTCTGGGACATGACCATCCTCGCCTACTGGGCCTGGTCGGCCTTCGACGCCAAGGGCCCCAACCTCCTGCACTCCGCCCAGGGCGCCGGCGGCCTCGGCTACGGCTTCCCGGCGGCCCTGGGAGCGGCGGCGGCGGACCCGACGCGTCCGGTGCTGGCGGTGTCGGGGGACGGTGGTGCGCTGTACTCGATCGCTGAGCTGGCGACGGCGAAGCAGTACGACCTGAACGTCACCTGGCTGATCGTCGACGACGGCGGCTACGGCATCCTGCGCGAGTACATGACGGACACCTTCGGCGAGGCGACGGCGACGGAGCTGACCCGGCCGGACTATGTGGCGCTGGCGGAGTCGTTCGGGGTGCCGGGGGTGCGTACGTCGCCGGAGACCCTGGAGGCTGACCTGGCGAAGGCACTGGCGGCGCCGGGCCCGTCGGTGGTGGTGCTTCCGGCGGTGCTTCGGATGTTTGCGGCGACGCATCTGGGGTGAACTTGGCTGCGTGACCCGGACGGCAAGATCGTCAACCTGGTCGGGCGAGCCCACTGGGGGGCATTGCCACCGCAGCGCTCACTGAGTTGATCAAACTGGAGCACATCCGGCCACTGCATGCGCTCGTGCATCTGACGCTTGATGGAGGGTCAGGCGCGGTTCGTGATGGGCTCGGGGCTCGGTTGGGGCGGACGGTGTTCAGGGGGTTCGGGTTCTCCTCCGTACGTCTTTTTCTGTGTACGTCGTCAGTAGTAGCAAGACCGCCCTGCAGAGGGATTCGCCGATTGGCGTGGACACGAAATGGTCGTTCCTTCCTGGAAGTTGATCGAAAGGAACGTTCATCGTGCGGAGAGGACGCATGGCGCCCTTGATCGCTGTCGCGGTCACGGCAACGCTGGGCCCCGCGCTCGTACCGGCGCAGGCATCCGCGGCGGAACCATTGAAGAGATTCGAGGATCAGAGGCTCTCCTGGCACCGGTGTGACACCCAATCGCCGGCCGCGTTCCAGTGCGCGACGGTCAAGGTCCCGCTCGACTACAGCCGCCCCGACGGCAAGACGATCAAGCTGGAAGTGTCCCGGCTGAAGACCAGTGTCCCGGGCAAGCGGCACGGCGTGCTCCTCTTCAACCCCGGAGGTCCGGGCGGCGAGGGCCTGGACATGCCCGTCTACATGAAGGACGTGCTGCCCAAGAAGGTCCGGGAGCAGTACGACCTCATCGGGTTCGATCCGCGGGGCGTGGGCCGCAGCAGCCCGGTCACCTGTGGTCTCACGGGCTCGGAGCAGAACTTCGAACACGCCTACCACCCCGAGACGTTCAACCGCGACGTCAAGTGGGCCAAGGGCGTGGCCGACAAGTGCCGTGCCAGGAACGGCGACAAGCTGCCGTACATCACCACCCGCAACACCGCCCGCGACATGGACGTCATCCGCACCGTCCTGGGCGAGAAGAAGCTCTCCTACCTGGGCTACTCCTACGGGACCTACCTGGGCGGCGTCTACGCGCAGATGTTCCCCCGGCGGACCGACCGCTTCGTGCTGGACAGCGCGGTCGACCCCGCCCGGGCCTGGCGCGCCATGATCCAGATCTGGGCGGAGGGCACCGAACCGGCGTTCACCCGCTGGACGAAGTGGACCGCGCAGCACCACAGCACCTACAGACTCGGCACCACCCCGGCCAAGGTGAAGAAGACGTTCTGGGACCTGATAGCCCGGGCCGACCGCACTCCCATCGAGGACGGTGACCAGAAGATCACCGGGGACGACATCCGCGCCATGCTGCGCGCCGACTTCTTCACCCCCAAGTCCGCCGCCCAGGCGGTCGTCGACCTCAAGAAGGCCGCCGAAGGCCACGCGTCCGCCCGCCGCTCCCCCGCGCCGGACGACCGCCGCGAGCCCAGCCGGTCCGCGGCTGCCGCCGCACAGATCCCGGACGACAACGGCACCGCCGCCTTCTGGAGCGTGGTCTGCGGCGATACGGCGGCCTGGCCGCGCGACCCCGAGCAGTACCGGCGGGACGCGATCCAGAACAAGGCCGAATACCCCCTCTACGGCGACTTCGGCTCCAACATCATGCCCTGCGCGTTCTGGGGCAAGCCGAGCGAGCCCGTCACCACGGTGGACAACAAGGTCGGCCTGCTCACCGTCCAGAACCAGTGGGACTCCCAGACGCCCCTGGCCAGCGGCCTCGGCATGCACCGCGCCCTGAAGGGCTCACGCATGGTGTACGTCAAGGGAGGCGAGGGCCACGGCGTCTACTCCGACGACCCGCACGCCTGCGCCAACCGCGCCGTCAACGCCTACCTCAGCACCGGAAAGCTGCCGGCCGAGGACATCACCTGCACCCCGTCCGGCCGCCGGGGCTTCGGTGTGGCCCAGCCCCTCGTCCCGGCGCCGCAGCACACGCCGGGAGCGCCCCGCTTCTGACGCCCCGAGGCAATGAACGGTGCGATAAAACGGCGCCGCCTTCGCCCACTTGGGGCGAGGCGGCGCCTTTGCGCTGACAGCCGTGGCCCGACCGCCTACCAGATCGCGTCCACCCACTCCGGGTGGTCGATGAACGGGTTGCGGTTGTGCTGGTAGGTGTCGTAGATGACCTGGTTGCGCTTCTCCTCGAAGGCGCTCGGCGGGTCCTCGTCGTTCCACTGCTTGAGGACCGAGAGCTTGCCGATGTACGGGTTGCTGCCGTTGTTGACCTTCTCGTCGGGCTCCAGGTCGGGGAAGCCGTCGCCGCCGTCGTAGCGGACCGCCATGTAGAGGATCATGCGGGCCACGTCGCCCTTGTCCGCGTCGCGCGGCTCGAAGGAGTCGGAGTCGACCTTGCTGCCACCGCCTCCCGTGACCGTGCTGCCGCCGTTGTCGAAGTCCAGGTTGCCGCGTGTGGCGTTGACCTGGACGTCGGCGGGGCGCAGGTGGTGCAGGTCGGTGCCGGGGCCGGTCGAGGTGCCGAAGTCGCCGTGGGACTTGGCCCATACGTGCTCGCGGTTCCAGTCGCCCGTGTCGCCGCCGTTGAGGGACTTGGCGCGGGAGACACCGCTGTAGAGCAGGATGACGTTGTTGCTGTTGTTCGGGTCCTGGTCCGTGACCTTCAGCGCGTTCCAGACCGCGTCGTACGAGATCTTCGACTGGCTGCTGATGATCGTGTGCAGGGACGACTTCAGGCTCGCGCCCGTCTTGCCGATCGCGTTCTTGTAGTACGTCGAGTCGTAGTCGGTCGTCGTGGCGCCGGCCGGGGTCGCGGTCACGGCCGGGGCGGTGAGGCCGACCAGGACGGCTGCGGTGGCCCAGGCCATCGACTTCCAGCGGCGGGTGCGTGTCGCCAGCATGTGGGGATCCCATCTACGCGGGTTGAATGGAGGCGGCAGACGGGAGCGTGTCATGGACACGCTGTCAGGTAAAGAGAGTAAAGGTGTCCATCGGGTTACCTGGAACGGCAAAACGTGCTGTCTCTACGCGAGTTGATGCTGCGGAACGGCCCCCGGGGGTGGTCGAAGGCCGTTTCCGTGGGGCGGTCTCGGGTCAGCCGACGTCCGACGGGTCGAGACGGTAGAGCGACGACGAGCCCGACTGGGAAGAGGAGGGCGAGGCCTTCGTGTTCGAGTTCGACGTCGAACCCTTGCTGTACGAGCTCTCCTTCACCGCCGTTCCGTGCTTCTTCACCCAGTTCGACACCGCGGTGCTGAGGGTGTTGCCGCCGCCGGGTCCGCCGCCCATGCCGCCGCTGCCGATCTGGATGTAGTGCAGCTCGCCCTTCTTCACGAGTTCCTTGAGCTTGGCCACCGTCATCGCGTTGTCGGAGCCGGTGAAGCCCCACATGGAGATGACCGGTTGCCTGGCGCTGAGCTCGATCTGGGCGGCGCTCTGCGAGTTGGACACCGCGAGCAGCCACTTGGCGCCGTCCTGGTGTTTCTTCAGGTACGAGATGAGCTCGCTGTCCGCGCCGCCCATACCACCGCCGGGGCCGCCGTCCATGCCACGACCGCCCGACTCGCCGTTGCCGCCGGGGGCTTGGCCGCCGCCCTGTTGGATGCCGCCCGGCAGTTCGCCGTTCTGACCCTGCTGAGCACCGCCGGGGAAGCCGCCCGCGCCCTCGGCCCGGCCGCCGGCCTGGTTGCTACCGCCGCCCTGCCGGGTGCCGCCCGGCAGCTCACCGCCGTCCGGGAAGCCGCTGCGACCGCCGCCGGGTCCGCCGCCGAAACCGCTGCCCGTGGAGGGGCCGGCCGTCGGGTTGGTGCCGCCCATCATGCCGCCGGAGGAGCCGAAGGCCGGCGAGACCGCGTACGCCGTCGGGCCCGCGAGCGCCGCGAGCGCCGCCGCCGTCAGGGACACCGTCAGCAGCCTGGCGCTGGAGCGGAGCACCAGCATCCCGACGACGCCGGCCACGGTCAGGACGCCGATCGTGGGCCACAGCCAGGTGTTCCAGCCGGAGGCACGGCGGAGCAGGACGATCGCCCAGATAGCGGTGATGCCGAAGGCGAGCGGGAGATCCCACGCCCACCGCTTGTCGCGCCGGAAGGCGTCCAGCAGCATCGCGCCACCGCCGCCGCACAGCGCCGCGATGCCTGGGGCCAGGGCGGTCGTGTAGTACGGGTGCATGGTGCCCTGGGCAGTCGCGAAGATCACGTAGTGCAGCAGGGTCCAGCCGCCCCACAGGACCAGTGCCATCCGGCGGAGGTCGGTGCGCGGGGCGCGCCCGCACAGGACCAGGCCGCCGACCAGGGCGATCGCGGAGAAGGGCAGCAGCCAGGAGATCTGGCCGCCGAGGATGTCGTTGAACATCCGGCCGAGGCCCGCGGAGCCGGAGAAGCCGCCTCCGCCTCCGCCGCCTCCGCCGTTGCCCTCGCCGCCGAGGACGCGGCCGAGGCCGTCGTAGCCCATGATCAGGTCCCAGGCGGAGCCGTCCGTGGAGCCGCCGATGTAGGGCCGGTCGGAGGCTGGGACCAGGGAGACGGCGACGGCCCACCAGAAGCTGGAGACGGCCAGCACGACCGCGGCAAGAAGCAGGTTGACGACACGCTTCACCCACGGGGCCTTCGACGCGTAGAGGTAGAGCGCGAAGACGGCCGGCAGGGCGATCCAGCCCGCGAGCAGCTTGGTGTTGAAGGCGAGGCCGAAGCAGGCGGCGGAGCCGAGCAGCGGCAGCAGCCTCTCGTCACGGGTGGCGCGGAACGCGAGCGCCGCGCCCGCCACCATGAGGAACACCAGCAGGGTGTCCGGGTTGTTGTCGCGGTTGATGGCGACGGTGATCGGGGTGAGCGTCAGCACCAGCGCGGCGACGGTTGCCGCGCCGTGGCCCCACACCCGCTTCACGGAGGAGTGCAGGATCCAGATCGTGGCGAGGGCCACCACGATCATCGGCGCCATCATCTGCCAGGTGCCGAAGCCGAAGACGCGGCACGACAGGCCCATGACCATGGTGGCGAACGGCGGTTTGTCGACGGTCAGGAAGTTGCCCGGGTCCAGCGACCCGAAGAACCACGCCTTCCAGCTCTGGGTGCCCGCCCAGACGGCACCGCTGTAGAAGGTGTTCATGCTGGAGCCGGAGAGGTTCCAGGCATACAGGGCAGCCGCCAGGACCAGGATCGCGATCAGCGCGGGCAGTGACCAGCGGGGTGCCTTGTCCGGGGGTGCCGCGGATGGGGCCGGCGGCGGCCGGTCGACGGTCGCGGTCTCGGTGGTGTGGGGGATTGGATCGGTGGCAGATGTCACGAGCGCATCGTGCAAAGGGGGAGTGAGTGTGCGCTGTGGCGAACCTGGCTGACGGCTGTGAATCAGTTGGGGACCCGCCCCGTCCTTGACGGGTTCGGGACCGAGCGCCTCAGTCCGCGTCCGCCAGAACGGAGTGCAGCGCCCGCGTGATCGCAGCGTCATCCGCGCCGAGCGCCCGTGCCTCGTCGCGGAATCGCCGCGCCAGGGGCACGAGTTCCTCGGGTGAAGGGCGCTTGGCCGAAGGGGGCGGGGGCGCCACCCTGGTCCCCGCGCCTCGCCGGGTGTGGATCAGGGCGGCGGCCTCCAGCTCCCGGTAGGCCCGGGCGACTGTTCCGGAGGCCAGTCCCAGGTCGGCGGCCAACTGCCGGATGGGCGGCAGCCGTTCGTTCTCCGGTAGCCGCCCCGAGGAGATCAGCGCTGCGAGCTGGGCGCGGATCTGCTCGTAAGGAGGGACGGGGCTGACGGTGTCCACCCGAACGGTCGGAGCGGTCACCGCTGCGCGGCCTTCGGCGCGAGGGCGGCGAACAGGCACCAGATCGCGGTTCCCAGGGAGACCGTGCAGAGGGAGAAGAGGGCCCAGGCGGCCACGCTGCCGGGCGTGCCCGCGCAGCTCAGTCCGTGCAGCGACCCGGCCGCAGTCCACGCGGCGCCCGCCAGGGGCACGGAGACCAGCAGACCCCACGCCGCGGTGACCGCCGCCGCCCGGTCCCGGCGCTCCTGTTCGTCGCCGGGGCGACGGGTGATGCGTCGCAGGGCGTAGCCGCAGGCAGCGCCGGCGAGGGCCAGGGAGGCGAGGGCCGGAACGGCGTAGAAGGACCCGGGCCACGGGCCGTGGGATTCGGTCACGCCGGAGCAGGTCATCCTCAGCGCGCGTCCCGCCCGGCCCATGTCGTCGGGGGAGCCGATCGCGGTCGCGGTGCTGAGGAGTGCGACGAGCAGGACCGCCTCGACGAGCAGCAGGGCCGTCAGCCGGGGTGGGACCAGGTCGCGGATCCGGCGCGGGGCGAGTCCGGCAGTGCGGACGGTGCCCTGGGGGCGGGCGGTGATGTGTTCGCCGAGCAGTACGCCGGCGACGGCGCACAGGCCGAACGCGGGTATGGCGACGAGGACCCCGGTTCCGAGTCCGCCGGAGCCGTCGACCAGACCGCTCAGCCAGAACGAGAGCAGGACGCCTGCGGTCAGGCCGCCGAAGCGTGCGTAGCGGTCGGCGCGGTCTCGGACGCGGTCTTGGGTCGAAGGCGGAACGGTGTCGAGCATGACGGAACCCCAATGAGTGCCACTTGTATCAAGTCCTAGGTACAAATCGTGTGCACACAAGATGACCCACCCGGGCGCTTGTGTCAAATGCTTGATACAAGGAGGCGGAGTGGCGTGGCCACTGGGGTGAGTTGGCCCCCAATTCATCGAACGCCCGTGCAACTTCCGGCCGTTCCTGTGAGTCATGAGAGGTGAGCGTGCCAACAGTGCGCCAGGGGCGCGCTGTGCGCCCAGAGCCATCAAGATGACGGGGGACCTCCATGACTCACCACATATCCAGACGTGCCCGTGTGCTCGGTGCGGGCATCGCGGCCGGCGTACTCATACCCACCGTGGCTGCCGCGGCGCCCGCCGCGGCCGCCACGACACCGACCGTCAGCTGTACGTCCTCCAAGGCTGCCCTGGCGACCAAACTCCAGAAGGACATCACCGCCGCCCTCACGAACCGCACGGGCACCGTCTCGGTCGGCCTCTACGACCGCTCCACGAACACGACTTGCTCGCTGCGGGCCACCTCTTCCTACGACTCCGCCAGCGCCGTCAAGGTCACCGTCCTCGCCACGCTGCTGTGGGACGCGAAGAAGCACAACCGCTATCTGACCGACACCGAGGCCTCGCTCGCCAAGGCCATGATCACCAAGTCGGACAACACCGCGACCAGCAAGCTGTGGAAGCAGCTGGGCCTGACGAAGATCAACGGCTTCCTCGCCGCCGCCGGCATGACGAAGACCGTCCCCGGCGCGAACGGCTACTGGGGCCTGACCCAGATCAACGTCACCGACGAGCAGAAGCTGCTCAAGCTGATCACCGCGCAGAACACGGTCCTGAGCGACAACTCCCGTGCGTACATCCTGAAGCTGATGAGCCAGGTCATCTCCTCGCAGCGCTGGGGCACACCGTACGGAGCGCCCTCCGGCGTCTCGGTCCACGTCAAGAACGGCTGGCTGCAGCGCTCCACGCACGGCTGGCGGGTGCACAGCCTCGGCACCTTCAACGGCGGCGGCCACGACTACATGATCACGGTGCTCACCTGGGGCAACAGCACCATGAACTACGGCATCAACACCATCCAGGGTGTGGCGAAGGTGATTCACCGGGACCTTGCCGCGAGTTGACCCCTGCCGGTCTCCCGCACGTCACCCACCCGCTCTACGGTGACGGCCATGCGCCTGAGAACCGTACTCGCGACCGTCACCGCGGCCCTGGCGGCGGCCACCAGTCCGACCGCCGCCGGGCCCGCCACCGCCGACACACGGCAGAGCCACGCCTGTTCGCCCTCCGTCTCCATCGACCGTTTCTCCGACGCGCTCGACAAGACGACGTACCAGGGCACCTTCGTCGGCAACTTCTCCGCGCTAGCCGTGGACCGCGACGGCTCGATCGCTGCCCTGGAGGACCGCTCCTCCCTCTTCAGCCTGGACCGTAAGACCCTCGCGCCCAAGTCCGTCGTCCCGCTCGCCGACGAGAAGGGCGCCGCGCTCGACAGCGAGGGCCTGGTCATCGACCGGGACGGCACCCGCCTGATCACTTCGGAGACCGAGCCGTCGATCCGCCGCTACAGCACGGACGGCAGGATCCTCGACCGCCTCCCGGTCCCGTCCTCGCTCCTCGTCGCCCCCGCGGGACGCGCCACGTCCAACCAGACCTTCGAGGGCCTGACCCTGCTCCCCGGCGGCCACACCCTGCTGGCGTCGATGGAGAACGCCATCTCCGGCGACGCCACGAACATCGTCCGCTTCCAGACCTGGGAGCGGACGAAGGACGGGCACTTCCGGCTCGGCGCCCAGTACGCCTACCCGATCGACTCCGGCCTCGGTGTCCCGGAGGTCCAGGCCACCCCCGACGGCCGTCTGCTCGTCCTGGAGCGCGGCTTCACCGCCGGCGTCGGCAACACCGTCCGCCTCTACCTGGCCGACCCGCGCCACGCGACGGACACCAGCGGCATCGAGAACCTGACGGGGCAGTCCGGCGTACGCCTGATCGAGAAGACCCTCCTCACCGACATGGTGACCTGCCCGTCACTGGGAGCGACGGCCAGACAGCCCCAGCGCAACCCGCTCCTCGACAACATCGAGGGAATGGCGATCACCGGGTACTCGAAGGGCCGCCTGAAGGTGCTGCTGGTCAGCGACGACAACCAGAACGCGGCACAGACGACCCGCTTCTACCACCTGCGGGTACGCGTCTGAGTCCCGCCCCTGTTTTGTTGCGGCGGGATGAAATCGCAGCCCGTACGCGTTGGTGCCTTCCGGTAGATCAGGGCTTCTGAACGATGGAGGGCACCCGCGTGGAACCGCAACGGGGATGGGCACGACGGCTGGCGGGATACGCCTGGCGCTACCCCAAGGACGTCCTGCTCGCCCTCGGCTCCTCCCTCGGCGGCATGGCCGTCACGGCGCTGGTTCCGCTGGTCACCAAGGTGATCATCGATGACGTCATCGGTGCCCACAGCCGCCGTATGGCCCCGTGGGCGGGCGCCCTGCTCGGCGCCGCCGTCCTCGTCTACGTCCTCACCTACGTACGCCGCTACTACGGCGGCCGCCTCGCCCTCGACGTCCAGCACGATCTGCGGACCGAGATGTTCGAGACGATCACCCGGCTCGACGGGCGCCGCCAGGACGAGCTGTCCACCGGGCAGGTCGTCGGCCGCGCCACCAGCGACCTCCAGCTGATCCAGGGCCTGCTGTTCATGCTCCCGATGACCATCGGGAACCTCCTGCTCTTCCTGATCTCCCTGGTGATCATGGCCTGGCTGTCGCTCCCGCTGACGCTGGTCGCCCTCGCCGTGGCCCCTGCCCTGTGGTGGATCGCCAAGCGCAGCCGCTCCAAGCTGCACCCCGCCACCTGGTACGCCCAGGCCCAGGCCGCCGCCGTCGCAGGTGTGGTCGACGGCGCCGTCAGCGGCGTACGCGTGGTGAAGGGGTTCGGGCAGGAGGACCAGGAGACCGGGAAGCTCAGGGAGGTCGGGCGCAAGCTCTTCGCCGGGCGGCTGCGCACCATCCGGCTGAACTCCGTCTACACCCCGGCCCTTCAGGCCGTTCCCGCCCTCGGCCAGGTCGCCATGCTGGCGCTGGGCGGCTGGCTGGCCGTCCGCGGGCACATCACCCTCGGCACCTTCGTCGCCTTCTCCACCTACCTCGCCCAGCTGGTCGGCCCGGTCCGCATGCTCGCCATGGTCCTCACGGTCGGGCAGCAGGCGCGCGCCGGCACCGAGCGCGTCCTGGAGCTGATCGACACCGAGCCGTCCCTGACGGACGGGACGAAGGAACTTCCCGCCGACGCACCCGCGACCGTCGAGTTCGACGACGTGTCCTTCGGGTACGACCATGAGCGCCCCGTTCTCGACGGGCTCAGCTTCGAGATCCGCCCGGGTGAGACCCTCGCCGTCGTCGGCTCCTCCGGCTCCGGCAAGTCCACGGTCTCCCTCCTCCTGCCGCGCTTCTACGACGTCACCCACGGCGCCGTCCTCATCGGCGGCCACGACGTCCGCGAGCTCACCCTCGACTCGCTGCGGGCCGCGATCGGGCTGGTCCCCGAGGACTCCTTCCTCTTCTCGGACACCGTGCGCAACAACATCGCCTACGGCCGTCCGGACGCCACCGACGAGCAGATCGAGGCCGCCGCGCGTGCCGCCCAGGCGGACCGTTTCATCACCGAGCTCCCGGACGGTTACGACACCAAGGTCGGCGAGCACGGCCTGACCCTCTCCGGCGGGCAGCGCCAGCGTGTCGCCCTCGCCCGCGCGATCCTCACCGACCCGCGCCTGCTCGTCCTCGACGACGCCACGTCCGCCGTGGACGCCCGCGTGGAGCACGAGATCCACGAGGCGCTGAAGCAGGTCATGCAGGGCCGCACGACTCTGCTGATCGCGCACCGCCGCTCCACCCTCAACCTCGCCGACCGCATCGCCGTCCTAGACGCCGGCCGCCTCGCCGACATCGGCACCCACGAGGAGCTGCAGGAACGGTCCGCCCTCTACCGCCGTCTCCTCACCGACCCCGACGAGCTCGGCGGCGTCTCACCGGGGCACACCCAGCCCTCCGCACCGGCCGAGGACACCTCGGTACGGGACGAGCTGGATGCCGAGTTCGACGCCGAGCGCGGTCTGACGCCCCGGCTGTGGACCGGCGACCGCGAGCCCAAGGACACCGCGCTGGCCGGGATGCCCGCCACCCCCGAACTCCTCGCCGAGGTCGACGCGCTGCCGCCGGCGACCGACACCCCGGACATCGACGAGGCGCGGGCGGTGCGGCCGGAGGAGTCGTACGGTCTGAAGCGGCTGCTGCGTGGCTTCGGGCTGCCGCTGCTGGTCAGCCTGGGGCTCGTCGCCGTGGACGCGGGGATGAGCCTGCTGCTGCCGATCATGATCCGGCAAGGCATCGACCAGGGCGTCACCAAGCTCGCCCTGGGTGCGGTCTGGTCGGCCTCGCTGCTGGCGCTGCTGGCCGTGGTGGTGCAGTGGGCGGCCCAGCGGGGCGAGACCCGGATGACGGGACGCACCGGGGAGCGGGTCCTGTACTCGCTCCGTCTGAAGATCTTCGCCCAGCTCCAGAGGCTCGGACTCGACTACTACGAGCGGGAGTTGACCGGCCGGATCATGACGCGGATGACGACGGACGTCGACGCGCTGTCGACCTTCCTGCAGACCGGTCTGGTCACCGCCTTCGTCTCCGTCGTCACCTTCTTCGGCATCATGGTCGCCCTGCTCGTGATCGACGTGCAGCTGGCACTCGTGGTCTTCGCCACGCTGCCGCCGCTGATCGTCGCCACGTTCTTCTTCCGCCGGGCGAGTGTGAAGGCGTACGAACTGGCCCGTGAGCGGGTGTCGGTGGTGAACGCCGACCTCCAGGAGTCCGTCTCCGGGCTGCGGATCGTGCAGGCCTTCCGGCGCGAGGGCGACGGCGGCCGGCGGTTCACGGAGCGCAGCGACAGCTACCGCAAGGCCCGTATCCGGGGGCAGTGGCTGATCTCGATCTACTTCCCGTTCGTACAGCTGCTGTCGTCCGTGGCCGCCGCTGCCGTGCTGATCGCGGGTGCGGGCCGGGTCGACGCCGCCACGCTCACGACCGGAGCGCTGGTCGCGTACCTCCTCTACATCGACCTGTTCTTCGCCCCGGTCCAGCAGCTCTCGCAGGTCTTCGACGGCTACCAGCAGGCCACCGTCTCCCTCGGCCGCATCCAGGAGCTCCTCCAGGAGCCGACCTCCACCAAGGCAGCCGACGAACCCCTTGAGGTGCTGTCCCTCCGCGGCGAGGTCGCCTTCGAGGACGTGCACTTCGCCTACGGCGACGACGAAGAGGCGCTCGGCGGCATCGAGCTGAGCATCCCGGCGGGCCAGACGGTCGCGTTCGTCGGTGAGACGGGCGCAGGCAAGTCGACCCTGGTCAAGCTGGTGGCGCGCTTCTACGACCCCACGGGCGGCCGGGTCACGGTCGACGGCCAGGACCTGCGGTCGCTGGACATCACCTCCTACCGCCACCGTCTCGGCGTCGTCCCGCAGGAGGCGTACCTCTTCCAGGGCACCGTGCGCGACGCCATCGCCTACGGCCGCCCGGACGCCACCGACGCCGAGGTCGAGGCGGCGGCCCGCGCGGTCGGCGCGCACGAGATGATCGCCACGCTCGACGGCGGCTACCTCCACGAGGTCGCCGAACGCGGCCGCAACCTCTCGGCCGGCCAGCGCCAGCTGATCGCCCTGGCCCGCGCGGAACTCGTCGACCCCGACATCCTCCTCCTCGACGAGGCCACGGCCGCCCTGGACCTGGCCACCGAGGCCCAGGTCAACCAGGCCACGGACCGCCTCGCAGGCCGCCGCACCACACTCGTGGTGGCCCACCGCCTGACCACCGCGGCCCGCGCGGACCGCGTCGTGGTCATGGATCACGGCAGGATCGTCGAGGACGGCACACACGAGGAGCTGCTCGCGCTGGAGGGCGGGTACGCCGCGCTGTGGCGGACGTTCATCGGGGAGGCCGAGCCCGAGGAGCCGGTGGGCGCGTCGTACTGACGGTCATGCAACCATCCGACATACGTCGTGCGTCCGTACACCCGTACGCTTATCGCCGGGGTACGGGAGGGATCACAGTGGACAGTGGTGCGATACGGCGGCGGTTCGGGGCGTTGCTTGCCGTCCTGGCCGCCTCTGGGCTGCTGGCGCTCGCGGCGCCGGGGGAGGCGCAGGCCGCCGACTCCTCGTCCTGCGCGGGCCGCAAGATCAGGACGTTCACCTTCTCCACCGGCTCCGTGAAGCTGTACAGGAGCGGCAACTACCTGTGCGCCATCACCGTCCCCAAGAGCGCCGGCGGCAAGCGCCCGATGATGGTCAGCCTGCAGGCGCGCGGCTTCGAGCCCGTCGTCGACAAGGGGATGTTCACCCGGCACGCCGGCCCGGTCCGCTCGTACGTCGGACACCGCAAGGTGTGGATCAGGGGCTCGGTCGGCCGGGGGTCGTACGACTCCGGTGGCTGGCAGCGCTACTAAACCGCCAATCACAGCAGCAATCCCTCATCTCCCCTGGTGCGCAACGGAGTTGCTCCGATAGCTTCCGCAGGCACATCTGATTCACAGGGGAGGGTGCATGCGCAAGGCGCTCAGATGGCTGCTCGCGCTCGCCGTGCTCATAGGCACGTTGAGCACGGCGGGGGCGGCCACCGCCGCACAGCCGGAGGCCACCGGAACGACCGACATCAAGGATCAGTTGCTCTCCATACCGGGGATGAGCCTGATCGAGGAGAAGCCGTACACCGGCTACCGCTTCTTCGTCCTGAACTACACCCAGCCGGTCGACCACCGCGACCCGTCCAAGGGCACGTTCCAGCAGCGGATCACCGTGCTGCACAAGGACGTCAGCCGCCCGACGGTGTTCTACACCAGCGGCTACAACGTCTCCACGACCCCCAGCCGCCGCGAGCCGACCCAGATCGTGGACGGCAACCAGGTCTCTATGGAGTACCGCTTCTTCACGCCCTCCCGGCCCGCCCCGGCCGACTGGAGCAAGCTGGACATCTGGCAGGCGGCCAGCGACCAGCACCGTATCTTCCAGGCGCTGAAGTCCGTCTACACCAAGAAGTGGATCTCGACGGGCGGTTCGAAGGGCGGCATGACCGCCACGTACTACGAGCGCTTCTATCCGCGCGACATGGACGGCGTCGTCGCGTACGTCGCCCCGAACGACGTCGTCGACAACGAGGACTCCGCCTACGACCGCTTCTTCACCAAGGTCGGCACCAAGGAGTGCCGCGACCGGCTGAACGCCGTGCAGCGCGAGGCGCTGGTGCGCCGGGAACCGCTGGAGAAGAAGTACGCGGCCTACGCGGCGGACAACGGCTACACCTTCCACACCATCGGCAGCCTGGACCGGGCGTACGAGGCCGTCGTCCTCGACTACGTCTGGGGCTTCTGGCAGTACAGCCTGCTGCGCGACTGCGCCACCATCCCGGCGGACGCCAAGACCGCGACCGACCAGGCGATCTGGGACTCCGTGGACAGCATCTCCGGCTTCTCCTTCTACACGGACCAGGGCCTGGAGCCGTACACGCCGTACTACTACCAGGCGGGCACCCAGCTGGGCGCGCCGGACATCCACTTCCCGTACATCGAGAAGCAGTACATCCGCTACGGCTACGAGTCGCCGCGCAACCTGGTCCCGCGCGACATCCCGATGAAGTTCCAGCCGTACGCGATGCGCGACGTCGACTCCTGGGTGCGGCACCACGCGCACCACATGCTCTTCGTCTACGGCCAGAACGACCCGTGGGGCGCGGAGCGCTTCCGCGTCGGCAAGGGCGCGAAGGACGCGTACGTCTTCACGGCACCGGGCCTGAACCACGGCGCCAACGTCGCCGGCCTGGTCGCGGACCAGAAGGCGCTGGCCACCGCCCGCATCCTGCAGTGGGCCGGGGTTCCCGCCGCCTCCACGGCGCGGGCGAAGCCGCTGGCCAGGTTCGACAGCAGGCTGGACGTACGGGACGTGGAGCGCGAGCCGGCTCTGCGGCCGTAAGGCAGCAACTCCCGTGCTGCGCCCGGCGGTTGTTCACACCCGTCGGGCGCAGCCCACGGCTTGCGCGCCGTCCAGCTGCACATACAGCGCCGTCCCCGCGGGGCACTGGGCGCGCCTGGCGGCCGCCTTCGCCACCTTGTACTGCGGTTTCCTCGTGCCGCTGCCGTCGCACGCCGTCTCGCGGACCTGTCCGTTCCCGGAGTCGTAGACGCAGTCGCCGACGATGGTGCGGGGGCCGCCCCCGCCGCCCGGGTCGCCGGGGTGCGGCGGCTCCAGGTTGCGCATACAGGCGTAGCCCTGCGGGATCGAGCCGTCGCCGTCCTCGTCGGAGGACGGGCTCTGCCGGCTGATGTGCAGCACGAAGTCCGTGGTCGCCGGGCACAGCGGACCGTCGCCCGCCCTGCCGTCGTAGCGCGCCACGACCCGGGCCGCCGCCCGCTCGCTGGTGCACGGCACCTCGGTGAAGCTCGTCGAGCCGAACGAACTGCACTCGTCGACGGCGAGGAACACCGCCCCGTAGCCGGAGGGCTGGGTCGTGGTCGCCTTCGGCTTCGCGTCGGCCCGGCCGTCCTTGTCCGCCCCGGACCTCAGGACCTGGCAGCCGGTCAGCAGGGCAGCGACCAGTACCAGCAGTGCGCAGACCACCCCCACGGCACTTCTCTCACGCATCGCGATCCCCCCGGGCACCTCCCCAGATGACCCGCATCCAGCGTGACCCGCCGCAGCGGGCGCACGCCAGACGCGCGGGAGGCTTTGGGCCAGTTTGGGGTTGCACGCCGGGTGCGTGACGTATGCGCCCTACGCCCCGCGTACGGGGTACTGAGTGCAGGGGTTCTAGTACGTCAGTCCGTATCCGATGGGGTACAGCACCTGCGCCGGATCGTCCGCCTGCTGCACGGGAACGGGCAGTTTCCCGCGCGGCGCCGCCTTCCCCGCGATGACGCGCGCCGCTGCCCGCAGCTCCACGTCCGTCCACGAGTACGAAGCCAAGTGGGCGGACGCAGAGGGGAGTTGGGCCACGTCGTACGGGTTGCGGATCGCGATCGCGACCACCGGCCGCCCGGTCGCGGCCAGCTGCTCGACCAGCGTGCGCTGCGAGCTGCCCGCGGTGACGTTGTAGGTGCCCACGACCACCGCGTCCGCGTCCTGCGCCGCCGCGACCGCCGCGGCGATGGTGGCCGCGGAGGGGGCCGTACCCGTGGACAGGGCGGTGGCGGTGAAGCCCAGTTCGGTGAGGGCGGCCGCGAGGACGCCGGTGGGCGGTCCCGTCGTACCGGACGGGGAGGCCGGGTCAGCGCCGACGACCAGGACCTTCCGGTGTGCGCGCCGGGACAGCGGCAGCAGGCCCGCCTTGTTGACCAGCAGGGTCGTCGTGCGCTCGGCGATGCGGTCGGCGGCGGCCAGGTGCGCGGCCGTGCCCACGGTCCGGTCGACGCCCTTCTGGCTGACGTAGGGGGCGTCGAAGAGCCGTAGCCGGGCCTTGAGTCTGAGGATGCGCAGGATCGACTCGTCCAGCCGGGACTCGGTGAGCTCCCCGTCGTGTACGGCCTTCAGGACGGCGTTCCAGGCGGTGGCGAGGTCGGGCGGGTTGAGGAGCTGGTCGACGCCGGCCTTGAGGGCGAGCACGGGGACGCGGTCGTCGCCGTACTTGGTCCGTACGCCCTGCATGCCCAGGGAGTCCGTCACCACCACCCCGTCGTAGCCGAGCTCCTCGCGCAGGATGCCGGTGAGGATCGGGTGGGAGAGGGTGGCCGGATCGCCCGAGTCGTCCAGGGCCGGGAACTGGATGTGCGCCGTCATGATCGAGTCGATGCCCGCCCTGACGGCCGCCCGGAACGGCACCGCGTCCAGCTTCTCCCACAGCTGGCGGCTGTGGGTGATGACCGGGAAGCCGTAGTGGCTGTCGACAGCCGTGTCGCCGTGCCCGGGGAAGTGCTTGGCGGTCGCGGCGACCGACGACCTCTGATACCCCGCGACCTCGGCGGCGACCAGCCCGGCCACCGCTTCCGGGTCGGCACCGAAGGAACGGACGCCGATGACCGGGTTGGCCGGGTTGATGTTCACGTCGGCGTCGGGGGAGTAGTCCTGGTTGATGCCCATCGCGCGCAGTTCGGCGCCGGAGATGCGGCCGAGGGTGCGGGCGTCGTCGCGGGAGCCGCCGGCGCCCATGGCCATGGCGCCCGGGAAGAGGGTGGCGGGCTTGCCGACGCGGCAGACGATGCCGTGTTCCTGGTCGGTGGTGATGAGCACGGGCAGGCCGCGGGGCTGGGTGAGGGAGGCGCGCTGGATGCCGTTGGAGAGGTCGGCGATCTGGTGCGGGTCCTTGGTGTTGTGCGCCCAGGTGAAGTAGATGATGCCGCCGACGCGGTACTTGGTGATCAGCTCGGCGGCCGTGCGGACGCCGATCTCCTTGAGGTTGGCGTCGATGTCGGCCTGGTCCGGGTCGGTGGCCGAGTGGCCGTAGACCCGCATGACGAAGAGCTGGCCGACCTTCTCCTCCAGGGTCATACGGGAGACGAGGGAGCGGAGTTTCTTGTCGCCGGGGGTGCCGGCACTGGCGGTGGTGCCGACGGCCAGAGCCGCGGTGACGCCTGCGCCGGCGGCGAGGACGGTACGTCTGGAGGGCACGTGCGCTCCTTCCGGAGTGATCCGTGGGAGATCAGCTGAAGGAAACTTCCGTGAGGGACTCAATATCCGGGAAGTTTCTGCCAGTCAAGGGAGCGCGCACACGGCCGGGGCCTTCGAAGAGGGGCCGCCATCGGCGCTGTTGGAGGGGGGCGCGCCGATGGCGGCGTGCTGCCGGCCGCAGTACGGCGGAGAGGGTGGAGTCAGCGATCGCAGCCAGCAGCGAGGGCCGACACCGCACGGCGGAGACTCATCCGGCAGCTTGCGGGTTGGACGAACCGTGTTCGGGGCGGGTTCCCGCCTTCCCCGCGATTCCCGGAAGTTGGTGCCCGAGGGCTCAACGGGACGGGTGGGACATGATGCTCGGCCACTGCTCCTGCAGAGTGCGTACGGTCTCTGCGATCGCCGGACGACGAGCGGCTCCTTTGCGCCACAGGGCGTACAGGCGTCGTACGGGAGTGGGATCGAGGCGCACCTCCACGACCCCGGCGGGCAGCGGGCCGCGGCCCAGGCGCGGGACGAGACAGATGCCGAGGCCGCCGGCTACCAGCGCGACGAGTGTCGGATTCTCGTCGGCCTGGTGGACGATCTCCGGCTCGTGCCCGACGGCCCGCATCGTCCGCACCAGCCATTCGTGGCAGACCCGCCCCGGCGGCTGGCACACCCACCGCTCCCCGCCCAACTCCTCGCGCCGCACGGACTCCCGCCCGGCGAAGGGGTGGCCGACGGGCACCAGCAGCGTGCTGCGGTCGTCGCCGATCACCGCGTGCTCGGCGCCCGACGGCACGGGCAGCGGCGCGATGTCCCAGTCGTGCACCACGGCCAGGTCGACCGCGCCCTTGGCGACCAGGTCCACGGAGAGATGCGGGTCGATCTCGGTGAGCCGGGCGTCGAGGGCGGGGTGCCGGGTGGCCAGGTCGGCGAGCACGGCGGGCATCAGGCCGCGCGCCGCCGAGGCGAACGCGGCGATCGTCAGCCGCCCCGCCGGCACCCCGCGCCGCTCCTCCAGCGCGGTCTCGGCCCGCTCGACGATGGCGAGCAACTCCTGCGCCGTATCCACGAGTTGATGGGCCTCGGGGGTCAGCCGCACCCCTCGTCCCTCTCTCTCCAGGAGTACGGTCCTGGTCTCCCGCTCCAGCTTGGCGATCTGCTGCGACACGGCGGAGGGCGTGTACCCGAGCGCGGCGGCCGCCGCTCCCACGGTCCCGTGGACGGAGACGGCGTGCAGGGCGCGCAGGCGTTGGAGATCGAGCAAGAGAGCCCCCATTCATCAGCGTTGCTTCATCCGACCATGCAGTAATCATCGCTGGTGCTACATGGTCGTGGGGCCTGATGCTCGAACGCATGCGACCTGCACACCTTGCTCTCGCCGTGGTCGTCGCCGCCGTCTGGGGCGTGAACTTCACGGTCATCGAGATCGGCCTCGACCACTTCCCTCCGTTGCTGTTCTCGGCACTGCGCTTCTTCGCCGCGGCACTGCCGGCCGTCTTCCTCGTGGGCCGCCCGAAGGTGGCGTGGAGGTGGGTGCTGGCGGTGGGGCTGGTGCTCGGCGTGGCCAAGTTCGGGCTGCTGTTCATCGGCATGGACGCCGGGATGCCGGCCGGACTGTCGTCGCTGGTCGTGCAGATCCAGGCGGTGTTCACGGCCGGGGTGGCCTTCGTCGTCCTGGGCGAACGTCCCTCCGCGATACGTGTGTCGGGCATGGCGGTGGCGCTGGCGGGCATCGGTGTCGCGGCGGTGGACGAGGGCACCTCGGGCCCGCTCGGTGCCTTCGCGCTGGTGATCGGCGCGGCGGCCTGCTGGGGCGTCTCGAACGTCCTGACCCGCAAGGCGGCCCCGCCGGACGCGCTGAACTTCATGGTGTGGGTGAGCACGGTCCCGGTGCTGCCGCTGCTCTGCCTGTCGCTGCTGCTGGAAGGGCCGGGCAGGGACTACGACGCGCTGCGCGCTCTGGACTGGCAGGGCGCCGGCACGGTCGTCTACGTGGCCTGGGTGACGACGGTGTTCGGCTTCGGGGCGTGGGGGTGGCTGCTGCGCCGGTACCCGGCGTCGACGGTCGCGCCGTTCTCCCTCCTCGTCCCGGTCTTCGGGGTGTCGTCGGCGGCCGTCTTCCTGGGGGAGGGGGTGAGCCCGCTGCGGTGGTGTGCGGGGGCGCTGCTGGTGGGCGGGGTGGGGCTGGCGTCGGTGACGCGGGGGCGACGGGAAGTGGTCCATCCCGTGGACGAGGAGGCGATCGAGCCCGTACTCGGCCGATCATGAGGGCATGCCCCTGGTCACGATCCCCGGTTCCAAGTCCATCACCGCCCGCGCGCTGTTCCTGGCGGCGGCGGCCGACGGAGTCACCACCCTCGTACGCCCCCTGCGCTCGGACGACACCGAGGGGTTCGCCGAGGGGCTGGTGCGGCTCGGGTATCGCGTCGGGCGGACCCGGGACGCCTGGCAGGTGGACGGCCGTCCGCAGGGCCCTGCGGTGAGCGAGGCGGACGTGTACTGCCGGGACGGCGCCACCACGGCCCGCTTCCTGCCGACACTGGCGGCGGCGGGACACGGGACGTACCGCTTCGACGCCTCCGCCCAGATGCGGCGCCGTCCCCTGCTGCCCCTGACCCGCGCCCTGCGCGACCTCGGAGTCGACCTGCGGCACGAGGAGGCGGACGGACACCACCCGCTCACGGTGCGGGCGGTGGGGGTCGAGGGCGGCGAGGTGGTCCTGGACGCGGGGCAGTCCTCGCAGTACCTGACGGCGCTGCTGCTGCTGGGCCCGCTGACCCGGAAGGGCCTGCGGATCCGCGTCACCGACCTGGTGTCCGTGCCCTATGTGGAGATCACGATCGCGATGATGCGGGCGTTCGGGGCGGAGGTGCAGCGGGAGGGCGAGGTGTTCGTGGTCCCGCCGGGCGGCTACCGGGCGACCACGTACGCGATCGAGCCCGACGCTTCGACGGCGAGTTACTTCTTTGCCGCGGCCGCGGTGACACCGGGCGCCGAGGTGACGGTGCCGGGGCTGGGCACGGGGGCGCTGCAGGGCGACCTCGGCTTCGTCGACGTGCTGCGGAGGATGGGCGCCGAGGTGTCGGTGCGCCCGGACGGCACGACGGTCAGGGGTACGGGGGTGCTGCGCGGCCTGACGGTCAACATGCGGGACATCTCGGACACGATGCCGACGCTGGCGGCGATCGCACCGTTCGCGGACGGGCCGGTGCGGATCGAGGACGTGGCGAACACCCGGGTGAAGGAGTGCGACCGGCTGGAGGCCTGCGCGGAGAACCTGCGACGGCTCGGGGCCGAGGTGTCGACGGGCCCGGACTGGATCGAGATCCTGCCGGGCGCCCCCCTCACCCAGGGCTCCGGGATCAAGTCGTACGGCGACCACCGCATCGTGATGTCCTTCGCGGTCACCGGCCTGCGGGTGCCGGGTATTTCGTTCGACGACCCCGGCTGCGTGCGGAAGACTTTCCCCGGTTTCCATGAGGCCTTCGCCGAGTTGCGGGGGCAGTTGCCGGGGCAGGGGGTTCACGGGGATGGCTGACGGTGGCGGTTACCGGCTCGAAGGCCCGGTGCTGGAAGGCAGGTTGGTGCGCCTGGAGCCGTTGGAGCACCGGCATGCCGTCGACCTGGCCGTGGCCGTGGAGGAGGAGCGCGGCACATACGACTTCACGTGGGTGCCGAGAGCCGACGAGGTGCGCGGCTACATCGACGCACAACTCGCCCGCGCGGCCACGGGGCGGCTCGCACCGTACGCGCAGGTGTCGGTCGCGACCGGGCGGGCGGTGGGCGCCACCTCGTACTGGGAGCCGCGGTGCTGGCAGTCGGACGACCGGCTCGACGCCGTGGAGGTCGGGTTCACCTGGCTGGCCCGGTCCGCGCAGGGCACGGGCATCAACGCCGAGGCCAAGCTGCTGCTCTTCCGGCACGCCTTCGAGGTGTGGGGCGTGTCGCGGGTCGACCTGAAGACGGACGCGCGCAACAGCCGCTCCAGGGCGGCGATCCAGAGCGCCGGGGCGCGCTTCGAGGGCGTACTCAGGAACTGGTCGCGGTCCTGGGTGCCGGGGGAGGAGGGGCGGCTGCGCGACTCCGCGATCTTCTCCATCACGGCGGCGGAGTGGCCGGAGTCCCGGGAGCGGTTGGAGCAGCGGGTGGCACGGTTCGTTGCGGCCGGGGTGTAGCCGGCCGGGTCCTGCTCAGCGGCAGTTGATCCCGCACCGGCCTCTCAGCACCGGATCCCCCTGGACCGACAGGACGGCGATCGGAAACCATCGCCCCATGACCGCGAAGCACTTCCTCATCCTCCACGGCTGGCAGAACCACCGCCCCGAGGCCCATTGGCAGCACTGGCTCGCCGACCGTCTCACCGGACTCGGCCACCACGTCGCCTACCCCCAGCTGCCCGACCCCGACGACCCGAGCCTGGAGGTCTGGCTGTCGGAGCTGACCCGCCACCTCGACGACCTCCGGGGCTCCGAACGGGTCGTCCTCGCGCACAGCGCCTCCGTCCTGCTCTGGCTGCACGCCGTCTCCCGTGGGCTGGTGAAGGACGGCGCCGTCGACCGCGTACTGCTGGTCGCCCCGCCGTCCGCCTCCGTCCTCGCCCGGCTCCCCGAGGTGGCCGAATTCGCCCCGCCCGCCCTCGACTTCACCCTCCCCGCCCCCACCCGTCTCGTCGCGGGCGACGACGACCCGTACTGCCCTGAGGGTGCCCGGGACGTCTTCGGCGACCCCCTGCGCATCCCCACCGACCTCCTCCCCGGCGCGGCCCACCTCGACCTCGACGCCGGTTACGGCTCCTGGCCCGCCGTACTGGAGTGGTGCCTGGACCCGACGGCGCGGCTCACGGTGCGTCCGGCACGGGCGTAGCGGCTGTTTTGGCCCGCAGTTCCGGGGTGCTCGCTCCCACCGACAGCACCGCCAGCAGGCAGAGCAGGCCGCCGGTGACCAGGGCTGTCGCTCCCGAGGTCCAGTCGGCGACCAGGCCGCCCCGGAGATTGCCGATGTTGGGCCCGGCCTGGCCGACGATCTGCTCGGCCGACGTCACCCGGCCCAGCAGGGAGTCCGGGGTACGGGTCTGCACGATCGTGCTGCGCGCGACCACCGAGGCATTGTCGGCTGCGCCGGCGACGACCAGACAGACAAGTCCCGCCCACGGGCTGCTCATCAGGCCGAACGCGGCCAGCGCCACGCCCCACGTCCCCGCGCCGAACAGCATCACCAGACCGGGGCGGCCGAGCCGGGTGACGGCCCCGGAGAACACCGACGACACGATGCCGCCGACGGAGATCGCGGACAGGAACAGGCCGAGCGTGCGCGGGTTGCCGCCGAAGCGCTCGGCGTTGACCAGCGGAAACAGACTGACCGGCATCGACAGCACGGTGGCCGCCAGGTCGGTGATCAGGGCGCCGCGCACCACCCGGTGCCCGTACAGGAAGCGCAGGCCGTCGAGCACTCCGTGCAGTCCGGCCCGGGACGGCTCGCCCTCCGGCGGCAGCGCGGGCAGCCCGAAGGCGCCGTAGAAGGCGAGCGCGAAGCTCAGCGCGTCCACCAGGTAGCAGAAGCCGATGCCCGCCCAGCCGATCAGCAGACCGCCCAGGGCCGGGCCGAGGAGCATCATCGTCGTGAACGACATCATGTTCAGCGCCAGCCCGGCCGGCACCTGCTCCTTCGGCAGCAGCCGCGGCACGAACACCCCTGCCGCCGGGCCGCCCACCGCACCGAAGCCGTACTGCGCGGCCACCAGCGCCAGTACGACGGCCACCGGCACATGACCGGTGAACCCCTGCACCGCGAGCAGCAGCGAACAGACCGCCTGGGCAACGGTGCCGAACAGGAAGATACGGCGCCGGTCCCCACGGTCCACCCACGCGCCGGCGAACAGTCCCACGACGACGGTCGGCAACGCAGCCGCCAGACCCACCGCACCGGTCCAGACCGTGCTGTGCGTCATGTCCCAGACCTGGTACATGACGGTCACCATGGTCATGAACGTGCCGAGCACGGACACGGTCCGCCCGATCAGCAGCCGCCGGAACAGCGGGGAGGTGCGCAGCGGCCGCACGTCGACGAGGGCCCGGCCGAGGTCGAGGCTCATGAGGACATGACGAGACCGGGAGCGGGCGGCGCAGGCATGCGGGGGACGCTATACGGCAGCCCGCACACCCGGCGACCGAATTACCGCCAGTGGTGCCGCGCCCCGAAGCGCCCCGCGGCGCAGCCGCACATCGGCACCCCAAGCGGAGCGCTACGCGCACTCGTTGAGCAGCCGCCCCAAATGCTCGCGCCCCGCGGCAAGCAGCTCCGGCAGCGGCGCGGCCTCCTCGTACCACCGCTTCTCGTACTCCCAGCACAGCCAGCCGTCCCAGCCGTGCCGGGAGAGGACCTCGACCGTCTCGGTGAGCGGGAGCACGCCGGCGCCGAGGGCGAGCGGGGTCGTGTCCTCGGCGGAGGCGATGTCCTTGACCTGGACGTAGCCGAGGTACGGGGAGAGCGCCGCGTACGACTCCGAGGGCTGTTCGCCGCCCAGCCAGGTGTGCATGACGTCCCAGAGGGCGCCGACGTGGCGGTGCCCGACCCGCCCGAGGATGCGGATCGCGTCGGCGGCCCTGCGGTGCGAGTCGTGGGTTTCGAGGAGGATGCGTACGCCGAGGTCGGCGGCGTACTCCGCCGCCGTGCCGAGCCGTCGCGCGGCCGTCGCGTCGGCGCGCTCGGTGCTCTGCTCGTGGCCGCCGCCCGGGAACACCCGGACGTACGGGGCGCCGAGGTCGCGGGCGAGGTCGAGGAGGCCACGGATCTCGTCGATCACCGGACCGTCGTCGCCGGGAGCGGCCACCCGCGCGTACCCGGCGAGGCCCAGCACCTCGACGCCGCCCGCCTTGAACTCGGCGGCCACGTCCGCCCGCTGGGCGAGGTCGATGCCGGGGTGGACCGGCTCCTCCGGATGCGCGCGCAGCTCGACGCCGTGGTAGCCGTGGGTGGCCGCGAGCCGGACCACGTCCGGGAGGGGCAGGCCGGGGACGCCGAGGGTGGAGAACGCCAGTCTCATGGTCCCTACTGTCACTCGGGGGTGCCGTACAGGTCCAGGCGCCAGTCCTGGCCGTTCAGGTCCTTTCCGAAAGAACGGTGCGGTTTCTCCGCGACGAGCACGAAGCCGTGGCGCTGGTAGATGCGGCGGGCGGCGGCCAGGACGTCGTTGGTCCACAGGACGAGCTCGCGGTACCCGACACCGCGGGCGAAGTCGACGACGGCCCGCACGAGCCGGTCGCCGATGCCGAGCCCGCGCGCATCCGGCTCGACCAGCAGCAGCCGCAGCCGGGCGGTGCCGGGCGCCTCGTCCCGTACGCACATCACGCACCCCACCGGCCGCCCGTCGATCTCGGCGATCCACACCCGCTCCAGATGCGGATCGTGATCCTCCGCGAAGTCGGCGACGATCCGCGCCACCAGCCCCTCGTAGTCGGTGTTCCAGCCGAATTCGGACGCATACAGCGCGGCGTTGCGCTGGACGATCCAGCCGAGGTCGCCAGGGGCCGGTTCGCGCAGGACGACGTCCTCGGGGCGGGGCGGCCGCCCCTCGGAGAGGATCTCGCGGACGGCTCGCATCGCCTCCGCCAGGCGCGGCCGGTCGGCGGAGGGCACGGTGGACAGCAGCGCGCCCACGGATTCGTTCGCACGCTCGGCGAGCAGCGCGGCGGTCTCGCGGCCGCGGGACGTGAGCGAGACGCGCCGACGCCGGGTGTCACTGTCGGACGGCGTGCGCTCGATCAGCCCGTTCTCCTCGAACTTGTTGAGGATCCGGCTCAGGTACCCGGCGTCCAGGGAGAGTTCGGCCCGCAGGTCGGCCGCGTCCGTACGCGGGGAGTGCGCCAGTTCGTACAGCACGCGGGACTCGGTCAGGGTGAACGGGGCGTACAGCTGACGGCTGTAGTCGAGGGCGCCGATGACGTTCGTGTAGAAGCGGTTGAAGGTGCGGATGTCCTGGACGGTCATGAGTGTCCACTCCCGGATGGTCGTCCCGGATACTTGAACCAGATAGTTGACTCAGTCAGAGATACCGTCGGTCCGAGACTAGGACACCCGCACCCCCGTGGCTACCCTTCGTCGGCGACCGGCCGGTACGCGCTAGCCGCAGTTCGTCCACCAGTCCCTCGCCGATCAGGGTCCGCACGAGGGTGGGGCTGCCCATCATCGCCAGGTCGCCGCCGGGAGCGGCCCGTAGCTCACGGATCCCCGCGACGGCCTTCCTGGACGAAGAAGGGGTCGTCGGGCCAGCAGAGATGCGGATACATGCCGGTCGCCTCGGCCGACTTCATCAGCCGAGGCCACAACTCCACGATGTCGTCGGGCAGTTCCTCGGACACCCACACCTCAACAGCACCACGGGACTCGAACCGCCCGCTCGGCAGCCCATCGGGCAAGGGAAACACCATGGGCTGGCCTTCTCAGCCCGTCCGGCGTTTGAGGACAGGGCCCCTTCAGGGCCGTAAGCGGGGGTCTGGAGGCTGCAAGCCCCCAGCCGACGGCAACGACAACTCCGCGTGCCGATCCACGCGACGGCGCCCTCAGCCCCGCGGCACCCCGGAAGACCCCCGCACCATCAGCTCCCCCTGAACCGTAGCCATCCCCCCCGGCGGCGGCTCCTCCCGCCCCATGGCGATCCGCCCGGCCCGGGCCCCCGCCTCCGCCAGCGGCAACCGCACCGTCGTCAGCGCAGGCACCGCATCGACACTGAACGGCAGATCGTCGAACCCGGCGACCGACACGTCCTCGGGAATCCGCCGCCCCGACTCCCGCAGCGCGGCGCACGCCCCGAGCGCGACGGAGTCGTTCGCCGCGACGACCGCGGTGAGGGACGGGTCCCGGCGCAGCAGCTCCAGCGTCGCCTCGTACCCGGAGGTCCGGTCGTAGCGCCCCCACACCGTCGCGCGCGGATCCTCCTCGATCCCCGCCGCGGCCAGCGCCGCCCGGTGCCCCTCAAGACGGTGCCGCGTCGTCGTCCGCTCCTCGGGGCCCGCGATATAGCCCAGCCGCCGGTGCCCGAGCCCGATCAGGTGCTCGGTCAGCTGCTGCCCGCCCCCGCGGTTGTCGAAGGCCAGCGCGATCGCCCCGGTGCCCTCCGCCTGCGGCCGCCCGCACAGCACCACCCGCGTCCCCGCGTCCGTCAGCTTCCGCAGCTTCGCCGCGACGGCCGCCGCGTGCGGCTCGTTCTCCATCGCGCCGCCGGTCAGCACGACCGCTGCCGCCCGCTGCCGCTGCAGCAGGGTCAGATACGTCAGCTCACGCTCCGGCGAACCCCCCGTGTTGCAGACGACCGCAAGGCGCTCACCGCCGGCCCGGCCGCCCGGCCCCCCGATCTCCGACTGGATCGCGCTCGCCATGATCCCGAAGAAGGGGTCGGCGATGTCGTTGACGAGAATTCCGACCAGATCGGAAGTCGCCGCCGCCAGCGCGCTGGCCGGCCCGTTCAGCACGTAGTCCAGCTCGTCGACCGCCTTCAGCACCCGCTCACGGGTGGAGGCGGCGACGGGATAGTTCCCGTTCAGCACGCGCGACACCGTCGCGGGCGAGACCTGCGCGCGGGCCGCCACGTCCGCCAGGGTCACCGTCATCTCGTCGTCCTCCGGTCGCGCATTTCGTCGCGCATCTCTCGTACCTCGTCATACGTCCGTACCTCGGCGTACGTCCTCGTAGACAGGCCGCCCCAGGCCCCCGGTTCCGAGCACGTCGAGCAGACCTTACGGCCAGAACCCCCCACTGTTCGTCCCCTCGAACAACTCGAAGCGGTCACGGTCTTGTCCGGACCACCGCACAGAGGCTAACTTCTCCTTGTATAGAAAGCGCTTGCTGTGACGCTCATGAGTGGGGCCGACGCGGCGCACACCACCCGCGTACGACGCTGTGTACGACGCCTGCGAAGGGAATGACGTGACACGCAAGACGGTGCGTATCGCCATGAACGGCGTGACCGGGCGCATGGGCTACCGCCAGCACCTGGTCCGCTCCATCCTGGCCATCCGCGAACAGGGGGGCCTCGACCTCGGCGACGGCACGGTGCTGTGGCCGGAGCCGGTCCTGGTCGGCCGCCGCGAGCACGCGCTCAAGGCGCTCGCCGAGCAGCACGCTCTGGACCCGCAGCACATCTCGACCGACCTCGACGCGGTCCTTGCGGACCCGACCGTCGACATCTACTTCGACGCCCAGGTGACCTCGGCCCGCGAGGAGGCGATCAAGAAGGCGATCGCCGCGGGCAAGCACATCTACACCGAGAAGCCGACCGCGACCGGCCTGGAGGGCGCCCTGGAGCTGGCGCGCCTCGCGAACGCCGCCGGGATCAAGCACGGCGTCGTCCAGGACAAGCTCTTCCTCCCGGGCCTGCTGAAGCTCAAGCGCCTCATCGACGGCGGCTTCTTCGGCCGGATCCTCTCCATCCGCGGAGAGTTCGGCTACTGGGTCTTCGAGGGCGACTGGCAGACCGCCCAGCGCCCGTCCTGGAACTACCGCGCCGAGGACGGCGGCGGCATCGTCGTCGACATGTTCCCGCACTGGGAGTACGTGCTCCACGAGCTGTTCGGCCGCGTGAAGTCCGTCCAGGCCCTCGTCGCCACCCACATCCCGCAGCGCTGGGACGAGAACGACAAGCCCTACGACGCCACCGCCGACGACGCCGCCTACGGCATCTTCGAGCTCGACGGCGGCGCGATCGCCCAGATCAACTCCAGCTGGGCCGTCCGTGTCAACCGCGACGAACTCGTCGAGTTCCAGGTGGACGGCACCGAGGGATCCGCCGTCGCCGGCCTGCGCAACTGCCGCGTCCAGCACCGCAGCATGACCCCCAAGCCGGTCTGGAACCCCGACATCCCGGCCACCTACTCCTTCCGCGACCAGTGGCAGGAGATCCCCGACAACGACGAGTTCGACAACGGCTTCAAGGCCCAGTGGGAGCTGTTCCTCAAGCACGTCTACGCCGGTGCCGACTACCACTGGGACCTCCTCGCCGGCGCCCGCGGCGTCCAGCTCGCCGAGCTCGGCCTGAAGTCCTCGGCCCAGGGCGTCCGCGTCGACGTACCGGAGATCGCGCTGTGACCATCCAACTCCCGGACTTCAAGGGCGGGTTGAGGGCGTACGAGCCCCGCCCCGAGCCCCTCGCCGTCACTCCCGGCGCGCCCTTCACCTCTCGTACGGTCTTCTCGGCGGCACACGTCGTCGCCGACCCGTACGCCGATGTGTCGCCCGACTCGCCCGCCGCCGTCGACTGGGATGCCACCCTCGCCTTCCGCCGCCATCTGTGGTCCCACGGGCTCGGGGTCGCCGAGGCGATGGACACCGCCCAGCGCGGCATGGGCCTGGACTGGGCGGGTGCGGCCGAGCTGATCCGCCGCAGTGCCGCCGAGGCCAAGGCGGTCGGCGGCCGTATCGCCTGCGGCGTCGGCACGGACCAGATCACCGCCGGGTCTCTCGTGGAGGTCCGGACGGCCTACGAGGAGCAGCTCGCCCTCGTGGAGGAGTCCGGCGCGCAGGCCATCCTGATGGCGTCCCGCGCGCTCGCGGCGGCCGCGAACGGCCCCGAGGACTACCTCGACGTCTACGGCCACCTCCTGCGCCAGGCGTCCGAGCCGGTGATCCTGCACTGGCTCGGCCCGATGTTCGACCCGGCGCTGGAGGGCTACTGGGGCTCGTCCGACCTGGACGCGGCCACCGACACCTTCCTGGACGTCATCGCCGCGCACCCGGACAAGGTGGAGGGCATCAAGGTCTCCCTGCTGGACGCCCAGCGGGAGATCGACATCCGCCGCCGGCTGCCGCAGGGCGTCCGCTGCTACACGGGCGACGACTTCAACTACCCCGAGCTGATCGCGGGCGACGAGAAGGGCTTCAGTCACGCCCTGCTCGGCATCTTCGACCCGCTGGGCCCGCTGGCGGCCCAGGCGGTCCGGGTCCTGGACACGGGTGATGTGGCGGGCTTCCGTGGCCTGCTCGACCCGACCGTCGAGCTCTCCCGCCACCTCTTCCAGACCCCGACCCGCTTCTACAAGACGGGCGTGGTGTTCCTCGCCTGGCTGGCCGGCCACCAGTCGCACTTCACCATGGTCGGCGGCCTCCAGTCGGCCCGCTCCCTCCCGCACCTCGCCCGCGCCTACGAACTCGCCGACGGCCTGGGTCTGTTCCCGGACCCGAAGCTGGCGGAGGAACGGATGAAGAACCTTCTCGCCCTGTACGGAGTGACCCAGTGACGACCGGCGACCTCTCCCGCTTCTCCATCAACCAGATGACGGTGAAGCAGCTGTCGATCCCCGAACTGGTCGACGCCTGCCTGGAGCTGGGCGTACCGGGCGTGGGCCTGTGGCGCGAACCGGTCCGGTCCCACGGCGTGGAGGCGACGGCGAAGCTGATCCGCGACGCGGGTCTGACCGTCACCACCCTCTGCCGCGGCGGCTTCTTCACGGCGATCGACCCGGCCGAGCGCGCGGCCGCCCTGGACGACAACCGGCGTGCGATCGACGAGGCGGCGACCCTGGGGACCGACACGCTGGTGCTGGTCTCCGGCGGCCTGCCGACGGGTTCGAAGGACCTGCACGGCGCGAGGGAGCGGATCGCCGACGCGCTGGGGGAGCTCGGCCCGTACGCGGAGCAGCACGGCGTACGCCTGGCCATCGAGCCGCTCCACCCGATGTACGCCGCCGACCGCTGCGTGGTCTCGACGCTCAGCCAGGCGCTCGACCTCGCGGAACGCTTCCCGGCCCACCAGGTCGGCGTCACCGTCGACACGTACCACATCTGGTGGGACGACAGCGCGCCCGCACAGATCGCCCGCGCGGGTGCGGGCGGCCGTATCCACACCTTCCAACTCGCCGACTGGACCACGCCGTTGCCCGAGGGCGTGCTCACCGGCCGCGGACAGATCGGGGACGGCTCGATCGACATGCGGGAGTGGAAGGGGTACGTGGAGGAGGCCGGCTACACCGGCCCCATCGAGGTCGAGCTCTTCAACGACGGGCTGTGGGCCCGGGACGGCCGGGAAGTGCTGGCGGAGACGGCGCGGCGCTTCGTCGAACACACATGACCCGGTAGGCGGCCCTGCCCCACCCCGTCCGATCCGGGGTGGGGCACGGCATGGTTCATTGCGCGCGCACGGCCCGGTGCAGGGCCTCGGCCGCCAGCTGCATGGCCGAGTCCTGGGCGGCCCGGCCGAGCAGATCCGTGCGGATGGGGCCGCCGCCGGCCAGATGCCGGTCGTACGGCAGGACGACGACGGGAACGCCCGTCTCCTTCAGGTGAGCGGTGGCAGCCTTCACGTCGAGGATCATGTCGGGCGAACTCGCGGTGAGGGCCACCACGGTGGTCGAGAGCGCGGAGTGCGGCAACTGTCCGAGCCAGTCGAGGACTTGGCGGGTCCCGCCGACACCCTCCGCGGTCATGGGCGCGACGACCACCCGGGCGTGGGCGGTGTCCATCGCCGTCCGGGCGACGTCGCCGGGCAGCGTCTCGCAGTCGACGACCGTCACGGAGAAGTAGCGCCGCAGGGCGAGCGTCACGGTGCGGTACGTCCGTACGTCCAAGGGGGCGCCGACCTTGCCCTGGCTCCCGGGCAGCAGCCAGCCGCCGTCGGCCACGGGCACCAAGTACCCGGTCACATGGGTCAGTTGCATGGCCGGCGTCAGAATCCGGGCGAGGTCGGCGCACGACCATCGCACCGACTCCGCGCCCATCCGCACCGGAAGCGTGCCCAGCGCGGCGTCCGCCTCCAGCGTGAGCACCGGGTCGTGCCGGTAGTGGTTGAAGGTACGGCCGAGCAGCGCGGCGACGGTCGACTTGCCCACGCCCCCGCGGATGGAGGTCACGGCGATGACCCGCCCGGTGGCCACCGGCTGCTGCAACTCCCGTGCGATCCGCGTCTGTTCGGCCACGTCCTGCGAGACAGAGGTGGCCAGCCGACGCAGGGTACGGCCGGTGCGGTGGGCGAGTGAATCGCCGTGGTGGGGGCGGCCGAGGGCGAGCGCGAGGCGGGGGTCGAGAGTGGGGAGGCTCTCGGGGGTGGAGGAGGGGCGGGCCGGCGCCGAAGGGGCGGCGGGCGCGGGGACGGCGACCGTCGGCCCGGGGGCCGTGACGGGTGCGGTGGGGGCGGCCGCGGGAAGCGGGGGGACGACGGCCGCGGGGGGCTGGGGCGGGGCCGGGCTGTGCTGCGGAGCGGGAGCGGTGGTCGCAGGAGGCATGGGGCCGGCCGCGGGGGCGATCTGTCCCGCGCCGAGGACCAGCACCTCGTCCTGCGCCGAGTGCACGAGCCGCAGGGTGGGCTCGCCGCCGGGTCCGGCAGGAGCCGGGTCCGCCGCTACGACGGGTTCGCCCGAGGGCGCCGAAGTCGGCTGCGGCTCCGCCTGCCCGAGCTGGAACAGCGCATCGCGCCGCCAGTCATCGTCGTCGTCGCCGTGCCGCTCCTGCGCCCGCTCCTGTTCCCCGTGAACCATGCCGTCCCGTCCCCTAAGCGAAGGTGCCGAGCAGCCGCCCGTACACGCCGAAGACCCCGATGAGCAGCGGAAGGAGGGCGATGACACCGACGGACTCGAGCAGGTCTCCCGCCCGCCGCAGTCGTACCCGCACGTGCTCGGCGGGCCGTACGAAGAGCCCGGCGAGCGGCAGCACGGCCAGCGTCGCGAGCACGACCAGGGCGGGACCCGCTGTTCCGGACCGCTCCACCCACACCGCCAACAGCCGTACGGCCACCACGGCGGCGCCCGCCAGCAGCACCACAACCTCGGCGACCAGCGGGAAAGCCCGTGCCCGCAGGGCCACCACGACTGCGGTGAGGGCGGAGAGCAGCACGGTCCACACGCCGGGCGCACGCAGCGCCCACACCCCCGCCGCGGTCGCCGACACGGCGACGGTGACGGTGGCGAGCACCAGTCCGCGATGGGCGGCCGCCAGCGCCGCGGACGCCTGGTACCGGGTCACGGAAATCCCCCCGGCTCGTCGGCCGTCGAGCCCGGACAAACCGGAGGCCGTGAGGCCGAGCCTCGGCAGCACACCGAGGGCGACGACGGAGACGACGGCGACCAGCGCCCCCACCCGTGCCTGCTGCCCGGCGGTCCCTGCCCCCGACTGCAGGGCGACGACGCCCTCCCAGCCGAGGACGGCGCCGGCGACAGCACCCGCGCCGACCAGCCCAGCGCGCCCCAGCCGAGTGAAGAGGCCCAGCAGTACGAGCGTCACCGCACCCACCGCGGCCGGGCCACCCGCCTGCAGTGCACCGGACCAGTGGAGGCCGTCGGCGAGCGCGGAAACCCCGAGGGCACCGAGCACCCCGGCCGTGCAGATCAATGGGCCGGCGATCGCGCCCTGCCGCCTGCCACGCCCCAACAGGGCCCCGACAAGAGCGGTGACGGCAGCGAGCACGAGCAGCGCAGCCGCGACGACGGACGCGTCGTAGGCACTCCACGCGAACACCCCGCCCGCACCGGCCCACCCCACGGTCGCGGCCCCGGCGACGACGCGCCGCGACTCGGGCCCCCACCGCCACGCCCGCCCACCGGGATCTTCGGCGACCTCGTCCCTCACGTCATGCATGGCGGGCGCGGACGAAGCACCCTCGGCCGGCACGAGCCGCAGCACGGCACCGTCGCGGATCCCGGCGGACTCAAGACTGCCGTCATGACCGAGGGCGGACCCGTCCGCCGTCACGAGCTGCCGCAACTCGGGCCGCGCACCGACCCGGTCGTCCAGCACCCGCAGAATCTCGGGCAACAGGACCCCGACCGGCTCCCGAGCCGGCAACACGAGATCGACCCGACGCCGCTCCCCGACCAGGGTGACGCGACTCAGAACAACTGCGGACCCATCGGCCGCTGCACGACTCAAGGCCCCCGCAGACATCACGTATTCGAACCTATCACCGGGTGCAGACGGACCCGGTGGACGTACCGGCCCCCGCCCGAAGACTGCACGGAACCTTCGTAGGACGGCTGCACAGAACCCCCATACGGGAACTCGACCGCAGGTTGCCCGGCGAAGGGGGAACGGCGGCAGGACTCGCCGGGCGGCTACTGCCCGTCGGCGACGATGTCCCAGTGCTCGATGATCTTCCCGTCGACCACCCGGAAGATGTCCGCGACGGTGTAGTCGGAGCTGAAGACCCACACCAGGTCCCGGTCGGCAAGGGTGTTGCCGAACCGGGTGCTTGCCTGGGAAGCGCTGCCGGGAGAGGGGGTGCTCCGCGTGCCCTGCTGCAGCAGCCGCTTCAGCGCGTCTGTTCCGTTCGCGATCGCCGGGTTGTGCTGGTAGTACCGCGGATCCCAGCTCGTGCGGAGTACGTTCACGTCACCGTCGGAGAGCTTGCGGTAGGCCTCGACCGCGAACTTCCGGTTCTTCTCCTCCTGCGCCTCGGTCAGGGCCGGTGCCCCCTTCGGGTACCGGTACACGTCGCTGAACAGGGAGTTCCCGTTGGCCGTCTTCGCCGGTACCGTCTGCGTGATGCCCCAGTGCTCGACCAGCTTGCCGTTGCTGACCCGGTACAGGTCGGCCTTGGCTTCGCCGGTCGCCTCGTTCGCCGGGGTGGCCGACGCCTGCCAGTGCACGGCCACCAGGTCACCGTCGGCGGCCACGTGCTTGACGGTCGCCACGGCACCGGGGATCTTCGCCTTGAGGTTCTCGAACTCCGTGATCTGCCCCTGGGCTCCGCCGGGCACGGACTTGTCGTGCTGCACGTAGTCGGTGGCGACGAGCTCCTTCACCGTGGCGGTCCTGTTCTGATTGAACGCCTCCGAGTACAGGCGCAGCACGAGCGACTTGTTCCGCTCCTCGGAGGCCGAAGACGAGCGGGCAGCGGCGGACGTCGTCGCGGGAGAGGCCGGGGCGGTGCCGGTCGTGCTGCTGCAGGCGGTCGCGACGCAGGCCACGGCAGCAAGCCAGGGCAGAGTCGTCCGGTGTCTCATTCGAGTCTCCTGTGTGCGGTCAGCTGTTCGATGTCGGTCGGGGTCCGGCGCGCGGTCTTGAACCGCACCTCCATCCCAGCGCGACTCCCGGAGGCACTCACTCCGCCGACCAGCGGGAACACCCCCGCCGACTGGCCGGATGCCGGTCATCCGAAAAAATCTCAAGACACCGTGCAACCCTCCCCCCACCCCGCGGGTCGTACTTGGCATCAGGACTTCTCGGAGGGGGATCTGGGGGGATCGCGGGGGTTCTGATGTCGGAGGGGAAAAGCCGAGGGGGCCCGGTCGACCGACCGGGCCCCCTCGAATTTCGTCCGCATCCCGACGGGGTGGGAGCAAAGGGCGGGATCAGAAGAAGACCCCGCATCTCAGCAGCACATTCGCGTACGGCCGTGCCTCCCCGGTGCGCACGATCAGCCGCGCTCCGGCCGACAGTTCCTTGAGCTGCTCGTGCGGGACCAGCTCCAGATCGGGGAACTCGCTCTCCAGCAGGCCGGCGGCCGCCGGATTCGCCTCACGCACCTCCTTCGCAGCCGTGGCCCCCTCCACCACCAGCTCGGCCAGCAGGCCGTCCAGCACCACGGCGAAGGACGGCACCCCGGCCCGGAAGGCGAGGTCGACCACCCGCGGCCCGTCCGGTATCGGCATGCCCGCGTCGCACACCAGCACCCCGTCCCCGTGGCCCAGTTCGGCGAGGGCGCCGGAGAGATGACGGTTCAGGATTCCCGCCTTCTTCACAGGGCCTCGACCTCCTCGGCCGTCGGGAACGACACCTGCGCGCCCTCCTTGGTGACGGCGGCCGCACCGACCCGGGCCGCGTACGCCGCGGCCTCCGCGAGAGACGCCCCCGACCCCAGCCGGAATGCCAGCGCCGCCGTGAACGCGTCGCCTGCACCCGTCGTGTCCACCGCGTCCACCTTCACCGCAGGCACCCGCGTCACCCCCGCCGACGAAGCCACCAGCGCACCCTCCGCGCCCAGGGTGACCACGACCGAGCGCGGGCCCTTGGCGAGCAGCAGGCGCGCCCAGTCCTCCGGGCGGTCCGAGACGTATGCGTCGCCGAGGACGACCTTCGCCTCGTGCTCGTTGACGATCAGCGGGTCGCAGACCGCGAGCACCTCGGGCGGCAGCGGCCGCGGCGGGGACGGGTTCAGTACGAAGCGGTTGTCCGGCGCCAGGTTCCGTACGACCTCCACTACGGACTCCAGCGGGATCTCCAGTTGCGTCGAGACCACCCGAGAGGCCAGGAACAGGCTCGCGGCGGTCCGGACGTCCTCGGGGGTCAGCCGGCCGTTCGCGCCCGGCGACACCACGATGCTGTTGTCCCCGGAAGGGTCGACGGTGATGAGCGCGACCCCCGTCGGCGCCCCGCCCACCAGCACGCCCACCGTGTCGACGCCGGCCGCCCGCTGCGAGTCGAGGAGCAGCCTGCCGTACGAGTCGTCGCCGACCCGGGCCAGCAGGACCGTACGGGCCCCGAGGCGGGCGGCGGCGACGGCCTGGTTCGCGCCCTTGCCGCCCGGGTGGACGGCCAGGTCGGAGCCGAGCACCGTCTCGCCGGCGCCCGGCCGCCGCTCGACGCCGATCACCAGGTCGGCGTTGGCGGATCCCACGACCAGCAGGTCGTAGTCGTACATCGAATGACTCCCCTGAGAGATGACGAGAGATGACGTGAGGCGGGCCGTCGTCGCCACCGGGCAGCCACCCGAGCAACCCCCGGCACCCTGGTGGCAACGACCGCCCGCCCATTCCCCTTTGCCGGTCGCGTCGTCAGCCGCTGAAGCCGGCCACGTTCTCCTTCGTGACCACCTTCACCGGCACCATCACCGATTTCGTGACCTTCTTGCCCTCGGCGACCCGCACTGCGTTCTGTACCGCGATTCTGCCGAGTTCCGTCGGCTGCTGGGCCACCGACGCGTAAAGCGTGCCCGCCTTGACGGCGCTGAGGCCGTCCGGGGTGCCGTCGAAGCCGATGACGGCGACCGACTTGCCGGCCTTGCCGCCCAGGGCCTTGATCGCGCCCAGTGCCATCTCGTCGTTCTCGGCGAAGACGCCGTCGATGTCGGGGTGGGCCTGCAGGAGGTTCGTCATCACGTCCAGGCCTTTCGTACGGTCCCAGTCGGCGGGCTGCTCGGCCACGACCCTGATGCCCGGGTAGGCCTTGAGACCCTCGGTGAAACCGGCCCCGCGCTCACGGCTGGCGGAGGTGCCCGCCTGGCCCTGCAGCACCACGATGGTGCCCTTGCCGCCGAGCCGGTCCGCGAGGGACTTGGCGGCGAGCCTGCCGCCGGTGACGTTGTCGGAGGCGACGAGGGCGGCGGTGTCCGCGTTGTTGACGGCCCGGTCGACGGCGACGAGCGGGATGCCCGACTTGTTGACGGCCTTCGCCGCCGGCGTCACCGCGTCGGAGTCCACCGCGTTGACGATGATCGTGCCGAGGCCCTCGCTGGTGAAGTTCTGCAGCTGGTTGGCCTGCTGGGAGGCGTCGTTCTGCGCGTCGGTGACGGTCAGGTCGACGCCCAGCTTCTTCGCCTCTTCCTGCGCCCCGGCGCGTATCTGCACGAAGAAGGGGTTGTTGAGGGTCGACAGGGCCAGACCGATCTTCTGGTCCTTCGCCGCCGACGAGCCGCTGTGCAGGAAGGACATGGCTCCGACGACGGCCGCCGCGACCACGGCGGCGAGCACGTACGTCGCGGCCTGCTTCCCCTTGCCGCCGCCGGACGCACCGGCCGCCACCGGAGTCGCCCCCGCCTTGCGCCGCACCGTGTCGAGCAGCACCGCCAGCGCGATCACGACGCCGATGACGACCTGCTGCCAGAAGGCGGACACGGACAGGAGGTTGAGGCCGTTGCGCAGCACCGCCAGGATCAGCGCACCGATCAGCGTGCCGGACGCCTTGCCCGTACCGCCGGCCAGTGAGGCGCCGCCGATGACGACCGCCGCGATGGCGTCCAGCTCGTAGCCCTGCGCGGCCTGCGGCTGCGCGGAGGACAGCCGGGCGGCGAGCACGATGCCCGCGGCCGCCGCGAACAGCCCGGAGAAGGCGTAGATCGCGAGCTTCTGCCTCTTCACGCGCAGGCCCGACAGACGCGCCGCCTCCTCGTTGCCGCCGATCGCGTACATCGAGCGGCCGATGTACGTCCGGCCCAGGACGAACTCCGTGATCAGGCCCATGACGACCATGACCAGCACCGGCACCGGCAGCCATCCGCCGAGCGTGTCGCCGAGGTGCGAGACCGAGCCGGGGAAGGCGATGGGGGAGCCCTGCGAGATCACCAGGGACAGACCGCGGCCCACCGACAGCATGGCGAGCGTCGCGATGAACGGCGGCAGCTTGCCGTACGAGATCAGGAAGCCGTTGACCAGGCCGCAGGCGATGCCCGTCGCGACCGCCAGAAGTACGGCCACGGCGACGGGGAGGCCCTGTGAAGTGGCGCTCCAGGCGAGCACGGTGGCGGACAGGGCGGCCACCGAGCCCACCGACAGGTCGATGCCCGCCGAGACGATCACGAAGGTGACGCCGAAGGCGAGGATGGCGGTGACGGCCGCCTGGACGCCGACGTTCAGCAGGTTGTCGGTCGTCATGAAGTCGCCGGACAGTGCCGACATGGCGATGACGAGGACGATCAGTGCGGTCAGCGCGCCGTTGTCGAGCAGGAGGCGGCGCAGGCCGCCCGTTGCGCCACTCGCGCCCGTCGCGCTCTTGAGCGTGTCAGTGGCCACGGGAGGCCTCCGTTCCGGTCTTCTGGTTGGTGGGGTTGCTTACGGCGAGTGCCATGACGGCGTCCTGGGTGGCTTCCTCGGCCGCGAGTTCGCCCGCGATCCGGCCCTGGGCCATCACCAGCACCCGGTCGCTCATGCCGAGGACCTCCGGGAGATCGCTGGAGATCATCAGTACGGCGGCGCCCGCGGCCGTGAGTTCGTTGATCAGCTGGTAGATCTCGACCTTGGCGCCGACGTCGATGCCGCGCGTCGGCTCGTCGAGGATCAGCACCTTGGTGTCGGCGAGGAGCCACTTGCCGATGACGACCTTCTGCTGGTTGCCGCCGGACAACGTCCGCACCTGCTGGCCGAGTCCGGCCATCCGCACCCCGAGCTGCCCCGCGACCCGGGCGGCGGCCTCGCGCTGCCCCTTGAGATCGACGAGCCCCGCGCGCGTGGCCTTCCGCAGCGTCACCAGGCCGAGGTTCTCCTCGACCGACGCGTCCAGGACCAGGCCCTGGCCCTTGCGGTCCTCGGGGATCAGACCGATCCCGGCCGCCATGGCGGCGTTGACGTCGCCCCGCCGCACCTCGGCCCCGGCGACCTTCACGGCCCCCTTGTCGTACGGGTCGGCGCCGAACACGGCGCGCACCACCTCCGTACGGCCCGCTCCGACGAGGCCCGCGATACCGACGACCTCACCGGCGTGCACCTGGAAGCCGACGTCGTGGAAGACGCCGTCACGCGTGAGGCCCTCCACGGTCAGCAACGCGGCGCCCGCGTCGGCCCGTTCACGCGGGTACTGCTGCTCGATCGAACGGCCCACCATGAGGCGTACGAGCTCGTCCTCGGGCGTGACGGCGGGGACCTCCCCGACGCTCTTCCCGTCCCGGATCACGGTGACGCGGTCGCCCAGCGCGGCGATCTCCTCCAGGTGATGCGTGATGAAGACGATCCCGACGCCGTCCTCGCGCAGCTTGCGCACGATCGCGAAGAGCTTCTCGACCTCCTCGGAGGTGAGCACGGCGGTCGGCTCGTCCATGATCAGCACGCGGGCGTCCAGGCTCAGCGCCTTCGCGATCTCGACCATCTGGAGGCGCGCGATGCCGAGTTCGCGTACACGCGCGCGTGGCGACACGTTCACGCCCACGCGCGCGAGGAGGACTTCGGCGTCCGCCTCCATCGTCCTGCGGTCGATCATCCCGAAGCGGCGCGGCTGCCGCCCCAGGAAGATGTTCTCGGCGACCGTCAGGTCGGGGACGAGGTTGAACTCCTGGTAGATGGTGGCGATCCCGAGGCGCTCGGAGTCCTGCGCACCATGGATGCGCACCTCCTCGCCGCCGACCAGGATCCGCCCGGCGTCGGGGGTGTAGGCACCGGAGAGCATCTTGATCAGCGTGCTCTTGCCCGCGCCGTTCTCACCGAGCAGCACATGCACCTCGCCCCGGCGCAGATCGAAGTCGACGCCGTCCAGCGCGACCACGCCCGGGAAGGTCTTCCGTATGCCCTCGATGCGCAGCAACTCGTCCGGGTTGCTCACGACTGGCTCCTGTTCGTTACGGGGTTCTCGGCGGGGTCTTCGCCGCACGAGCGGCGTACGACGAGACGGGCGGCGAGGGTGACGGACCGTGCGGGCCGCCCCTCGATGCGGTCGACCAGGGCCCGTACGGCGGCCCGGCCCAGCTCGCCCGTGGGCTGGGCGACCGCGGTGATCGGCGGATCGGTGTGCACGAACCACGGGATGTCGTCGAAGGCGGCCAGCGCGAGGTCCTCGGGAACGCGCAAGCCACGCGCGCGTACGGCGTCCAGCGCACCGAGCGCCATCAGGTTGTCGGCGGCGAACACGACCTCGGGCGGCTCGGGCAGGTCGAGGAAGCCCTCGGTGACCCGTCGCCCGCTCTCGGCCTGGAAGTCGCCCTGCCCGATGTAGGCCTCGGGAAGGTCGAGCCCGTACGCGCCGAGCGCCTGCCGGAAGGCCTCCACGCGCTCCCGTCCGGTGGTGGTGGCCGCGGGGCCCGAGATGATGGCCAGCCTGCGGTGCCCCAGCCCGTGCAGATGCGCGACGAGATCGCGTACGGCGGCCCGCCCGTCCGCCCGCACCACCGGCACGTCGACGCCCGGGATCCACCGGTCCACGAACACCATCGGCGTCCCCGCCCGCGCGGCGTCCAGCATCAGCGGCGAGCCGCCGTCGGTGGGGGAGACCAGCAGTCCGTCGATACGGCGGTCCAGCAGGTTCCGTACGTGATGGTCCTGCAGGTCGGGCCGCTCGTCGGCGTTGCCGATGATGACGCTGTAGCCGAGCGCGCGGGCCTCCTCCTCGACACAGCGGGCCAGTTCGGTGAAGTAGGGGTTCATCACGTCGCTGATGACCAGGCCGAGGGTGTGGGTCTGGTCGGTGCGCAGGGAACGGGCGACGGCGTTCGGGCGGTAGCCCAGCGCCTCGACGGCGGCCAGCACGCGCGTGCGTGCGTCCGCGCTGACCGACGGATGGTCGTTCAGGACGCGCGAGACCGTGGCGACGGAGACGCCCGCCTCGGCAGCGACGTCCTTGATGCTCGCCATCGCCGCTCCACCTCCTTGTGGATCGTTCGTATGGTCGACGGTCGTGGAATCGATTACATCGACGTGTACGGAGGATTGGAATCGATTACACCAGTGTTAATCAAGCCCTCAACCATGTCCCGAGACCGGATCGTGATGAGCGGTCGGCTCGCGCGCCGAGCCGAAGGGGTGGGGGCGGGCGGGCCGGGCCGCACTCCCTGGCAGTGCTCCTGGTGCCTCGTTTCCCGCGCGTTCCGCCCGGAGAGTGTTCAGTCACCGGCCCATCCGCACAGCGATGAAGCGAGGCTCCCATGCCCTACATGCGGCACCGGCTGACCATCCTCACCCTGTCCGTCGTCGCGATCCTCTCCGCAGTCCTGGTCGGCAGCAGTCCGGCCTCGGCCCAGGAGGTGGAAGGCAAGGTGTGCACGGACGGAAGCGCAAGCGTCGAGGCCGGCGGGATCCAGCTCGGAACCGGGCGCGGCGCGCAGGACGACTGCGTCAGGTTCAGCGTCGGGTGAGCGACTGGACGGCCGGACCCGGCTGTCGGTGCCGGGCGGTAGCGTCGGATCATGTCCAATCTGGCGGAGAACCCGGCACAGCCGGGGGAGCGGCGACTGGCCGTGCTCGAAGGCGTCCTGGAGCGGATCACGTACGCCAACGAGGAGAACGGCTACACGGTCGCCCGGGTCGACACCGGCAGAGGAGCCGGCGACCTGCTCACGGTCGTCGGCGCGCTGCTCGGCGCCCAGGTCGGCGAATCACTGCGCATGGAGGGCCGTTGGGGCTCCCACCCCCAGTACGGCAAGCAGTTCACCGTCGAGAACTACACGACGGTGCTCCCGGCCACCGTCCAGGGCATCCGCCGCTATCTCGGCTCGGGGCTCGTCAAGGGCATCGGGCCCGTCTTCGCCGACCGCATCACCCAGCATTTCGGCCTGGACACCCTGCAGATCATCGAGGAGGAGCCGAAGCGCCTCATCGAGGTGCCCGGTCTCGGCCCGAAGCGGACGAAGAAGATCGCGGATGCCTGGGAGGAGCAGAAGGCGATCAAGGAGGTCATGCTCTTCCTCCAGACCGTCGAGGTGTCCACCTCCATCGCCGTGCGCATCTACAAGAAGTACGGCGACGCCTCGATCTCCGTCGTCAAGAACCAGCCGTACCGCCTCGCGGCCGACGTCTGGGGCATCGGCTTCCTGACCGCCGACAAGATCGCCCAGTCCGTCGGCATCCCGCACGACAGCCCGGAGCGCGTGAAGGCAGGCCTGCAGTACGCGCTGTCGCAGGCCACCGACCAGGGCAACTGCTACCTCCCCGAGGAACGGTTGATCGCCGACGCGGTGAAGCTGCTCCAGGTCGACACCGGCCTGGTCATCGAGTGCCTCGCCGAACTCGCCCAGCCGCCCGAGGACGGTGAGGACCCCGGTGTCGTACGGGAGAAGGTGCCAGGACCGGACGGCGGGGAGCCGGTGACGGCCGTGTACCTCGTCCCCTTCCACCGCGCCGAACTCTCCCTCTCCGCCCAGCTGTTGCGTCTGCTGCGCACCGACGAGGACCGGATGCCCGGCTTCCACGACGTGGCCTGGGACAAGGCACTGGCCTGGCTGAAGGACCGTACGGGCGCGGACCTCGCTCCCGAGCAGGAGGCCGCCGTCAAGCTGGCGCTGACCAAGAAGGTCGCCGTGCTGACCGGCGGCCCCGGCTGCGGCAAGTCCTTCACGGTCCGCTCGATCGTGGAGCTGGCCCGAGCCAAGAAGGCGAAGGTCGTCCTGGCCGCCCCCACCGGCCGCGCCGCCAAGCGCCTGGCCGAGCTCACCGGAGCCGAGGCCTCCACCGTCCACCGGCTGCTGGAGCTGAAGCCCGGCGGTGACGCGGCATACGACAAGGACCGCCCGCTCGACGCGGACCTGGTGGTCGTCGACGAGGCCTCCATGCTGGATCTGCTGCTCGCCAACAAACTGGTGAAGGCCATCCCGCCGGGCGCCCACCTCCTCTTCGTCGGGGACGTGGACCAACTGCCCAGCGTGGGCGCCGGCGAGGTGCTCCGCGACCTGCTCGCCGACGGCAGCCCGATCCCCGCCGTGCGCCTCACGCGCGTGTTCCGCCAGGCCCAGCAGTCGGGGGTGGTGACGAACGCGCACCGGATCAACGCCGGGCACCACCCGGTCACCGACGGCATGAAGGACTTCTTCCTCTTCGTCGAGGACGACACGGAGGAGGCCGGGCGGCTCACCGTGGACGTGGCCGCCCGTCGAATTCCGGCCAAGTTCGGACTCGACCCGCGCCGGGACGTGCAGGTCCTCGCGCCCATGCACCGCGGCCCGGCCGGCGCCGGCACGCTCAACGGCCTGCTCCAGCAGGCCATCACCCCGGGCCGCCCCGAGGTGCCGGAGAAGCGGTTCGGCGGCCGGGTCTTCCGGGTCGGCGACAAGGTCACCCAGATTCGCAACAATTACGAGAAGGGCAAGAACGGTGTCTTCAACGGCACCGTCGGCGTGGTCACCTCGCTCGACCCGGTCGACCAGCGGCTGACGGTGCTGACGGACGAGGACGAGGAGGTTCCGTACGAGTTCGACGAACTGGACGAGCTGGCCCACGCGTACGCGGTCACCATTCACCGCTCCCAGGGGAGTGAATATCCCGCCGTGGTGATCCCGGTCACCACCGGAGCCTGGATGATGCTGCAGCGGAACCTGCTGTACACGGCGGTGACCCGGGCCAAGAAGCTGGTCGTCCTGGTCGGTTCGCGCAAGGCGATCGGCCAGGCGGTGCGCACGGTGTCGGCGGGGCGGCGCTGCACGGCACTCGACTTCCGGCTCTCGCCGAGACCTCTGTGAGAGGCCCCCGCGACCCCTGTGCGGCCCCGCCGAGTCGGGTTTGAGACAGGCATCACGAAAAATGATCGATCAAATGAGTCGTGAAGGTCACATAGCACTTCCGGATGGGGAATCAAGGGGGCAGGATGAGCAAGTTGGCGGCACTCAGTGCCGTCAATAGGCCCGATGGTCGACCCCGAGTGCACTCTCCTGAGCCAATTGGGGGATGGTAGAGACAGTCAGGGCAACCTCGAAGATGAGGCACTACGTCGGTGAGGGAAGACGTGAGCGACAACTCTGTAGTACTGCGGTACGGCGACGGCGAGTACACCTACCCGGTGATCGACAGCACCGTCGGCGACAAGGGCTTCGACATCGGGAAGCTCCGCGCCCAGACCGGTCTGGTGACGCTGGACAGCGGTTACGGCAACACCGCCGCCTATAAATCCGCCATCACCTACCTCGACGGCGAGGCGGGCATCCTCCGGTACCGCGGCTACCCGATCGAGCAGCTGGCGGAGCGCTCCACCTTCCTGGAGGTCGCCTACCTGCTGATCAACGGCGAGCTCCCGACCGTCGACGAGCTCTCGGTGTTCAAGAACGACATCACGCAGCACACCCTGCTGCACGAGGACGTCAAGAACTTCTACAAGGGCTTCCCGCGCGACGCCCACCCGATGGCCATGCTGTCCTCGGTCGTCTCGGCGCTGTCCACGTTCTACCAGGACAGCCACAACCCGTTCGACGAGAAGCAGCGCAACCTCTCGACGATCCGCCTGCTCGCCAAGCTTCCGACGATCGCGGCGTACGCGTACAAGAAGTCGATCGGCCACCCGTTCGTCTACCCGCGCAACGACCTCGGCTACGTCGAGAACTTCCTGCGCATGACCTTCTCGGTCCCGGCGCAGGAGTACGACCTCGACCCGGTCGTCGTCGCCGCCCTGGACAAGCTGCTGATCCTGCACGCGGACCACGAGCAGAACTGTTCGACGTCCACGGTCCGCCTGGTCGGCTCCTCGCAGGCGAACATGTTCGCGTCGATCTCGGCCGGCATCAACGCCTTGTGGGGCCCGCTGCACGGCGGCGCCAACCAGTCCGTCCTGGAGATGCTCGAGGGCATCCAGGCCAACGGCGGCGATGTCGACTCCTTCATCCGCAAGGTGAAGAACAAGGAGGACGGCGTCCGCCTGATGGGCTTCGGCCACCGGGTGTACAAGTCCTTCGACCCGCGCGCGAAGATCATCAAGGCGGCGGCGCACGACGTCCTCTCGGCACTCGGCAAGTCCGACGAGCTGCTGGACATCGCGCTCAAGCTGGAGGAGCACGCGCTCTCGGACGACTACTTCGTCCAGCGCAATCTCTACCCGAACGTGGACTTCTACACCGGCCTGATCTACCGCGCCATGGGCTTCCCGACCGAGATGTTCACGGTCCTGTTCGCCCTCGGCCGCCTCCCGGGCTGGATCGCCCAGTGGCACGAGATGATCAAGGAGCCGGGCTCCCGCATCGGCCGCCCGCGCCAGATCTACACGGGCGTGGTGGAGCGGGACTTCGTCCCGGTCGAGGAGCGCTGAGCTCTGCCGGTGGGGGAGTCGCTCGCCTAGGTGGGGGCTCGTCACCGAAGCGTGTGCGCGACTGCCGGTCCGTTGTGGTTGGTCGCGCCCGCGCGGCGGAGCCGCATATCGACACAGCCCCGTGCCCCTTGGGGTGCTTCAGCGAGCCGGCGCCAAGAGGTTGAACCAAAGAAGAAGGCGCCCTGGCGCCGGTCCCCCCACGGGCCGACGTCCAGGGCGCCTTCCCATGTCCCGGTGCGGATTCCCCCCACGGGATCCGGCCGGGCGTCTGTGAAGCCAGCGCCTGAATCGCTGTCCAACTGTCGAGTGCGGCGAGCGTTGAGCAGAATGAGCGAAACTCGCCGTACTCATGGTTGTGCGGTCTGCCGGGACAACGCACGCTCGGGAGGGCCGCTCAAAGCACCCCGGTGTACGTGGCCCCGGCAACGCAACTCTGAGGAAGTCCCCCAAGACATCCCCAGATGCCAGGAAACGCCCCCCAAGACGCTGCCTGACATCGCCAACTTAGACCTTCGAACCCCTTCGATGGTTACGTTCACATCACTGTGATCTGCGTCTCTTGCATTTGTCCGTTAGATACGCAAGAGCCCCGATACATCGATCGGTGCCCAAGCGTAAGGATGATGCGCGAGCCTTGTGAAGAGCTTATGTGAGGCTGGCGCCGGACTCCAGAGGTGCTCTCACCTCGACTTCGGCTAACCGTCGGTAACTTCGCCGCGGTTCAGCGGAACGTCCGCAGCCGGAGGCTGTTCGTCACCACGAACACCGACGAGAAGGCCATCGCGGCCCCGGCGATCATCGGATTCAGCAGCCCGGCGGCGGCCAGCGGCAACGCGGCCACGTTGTACCCGAAGGCCCACACCAGGTTGCCCTTGATGGTGGCCAGGGTCCTGCGGGAGAGCCGGATGGCGTCCGCGGCCACCCGCAGATCCCCCCGCACCAGCGTCAGATCGCCCGCCTCGATCGCCGCGTCCGTCCCGGTCCCCATCGCCAGGCCCAGATCGGCGGTGGCCAGCGCGGCCGCGTCGTTGACGCCGTCGCCGACCATGGCGACCGTCCGTCCCTCGGCCTGCAGTCGCCGCACGGCCGCCACCTTGTCCTCGGGCAGCACCTCCGCGATCACCTGGTCGATCCCGACCTCGCGCGCCACCGCCTCCGCGACCGCCCGGTTGTCCCCGGTCAGCAGCACCGGCGTGAGCCCCAGCGTGCGCAGCTCGCGCACCGCCTGAGCGCTGGTCTCCTTGACCGCGTCGGCGACGGCGACGACACCGCGTGCCACTCCGTCCCAGCCGACCACGACGGCCGTACGGCCATCGCTCTCGGCCTCGGTCCTGGCGCGGGCCAGTTCCTCGGGGAGCCCTTCGAGGAGCCGCCCGACGGCGACCTCGCGGCCCTCCACACGGCCGCGTACACCCCGCCCGGGCACGTTCTGGAACTCCTCGACCCCGGGAAGCCGCCCGACCCGCTCCTCGGCGCCCAGGGCGATCGCCCGGGCCACGGGGTGCTCGGAGGCGTGCTCGACGGCTCCCGCGAGCCGCAGCACCTCCTGCTCGTCGGTGCCGGCGACGGCGTACACCTCGTGCAGGGTCATCCGGCCGGTGGTGACCGTTCCGGTCTTGTCGAGTACGACGGTGTCGACGCGGCGCGTGGACTCCAGGACCTCCGGGCCCTTGATGAGGATGCCGAGCTGGGCGCCACGCCCCGTGCCGACCATCAGCGCGGTCGGGGTGGCCAGGCCCAGCGCGCACGGGCAGGCGATGATCAGGACCGCGACGGCCGCGGTGAACGCGGCCACGGTGTCGCCCGTGACGCCGAGCCACACCCCGAACGTGCCGAGGGCGATCAGCATGACGACGGGCACGAAGACCGCAGAGATCCGGTCGGCGAGCCGCTGCACCTCGGCCTTGCCGTTCTGCGCGTCCTCCACCAGCTTCGCCATCCGTGCGAGCTGGGTGTCGGCGCCGACCCGGGTGGCCTCGACGACCAGCCGCCCGCCGGCGTTGACCGTGGCCCCGGTGACGGCATCGCCCACGCCCACGTCCACCGGCACCGACTCACCCGTCAGCATCGACGCGTCCACCGCCGACGCGCCCTCGACGACGGTGCCGTCGGTCGCGATCTTCTCGCCGGGGCGTACGACGAAACGGTCGCCGACGGCCAGTTGCGACACGGGGACGCGCACCTCACGGCCGTCCCGCAGGACGCACACGTCTTTGGCGCCCAGCTCCATCAGCGCCCTGAGCGCCGCTCCCGCACGCCGCTTGGAGCGGGCCTCCAGATAGCGGCCGAGCAGGATGAAGGCGACGACGCCGGCGGCGACCTCGAGGTAGATCGTGGAGGCCCCGTCCATGCGCGAGACCGTGAACCTGAACTCGTCGTGCATGCCCGGCATGCCCGCGTCGCCGAGGAACAGCGCCCACAGCGACCAGCCGAACGCGGCCAGCGTGCCGACCGAGACCAGCGTGTCCATGGTGGCGGCGCCGTGCCGGGCGTTGGTCAAGGCGGCGCGGTGGAACGGCAGGCCGCCCCAGACGACGACAGGAGCGGCGAGCGTGAGCGCCAGCCACTGCCAGTCGTCGAACTGCAGGGCCGGGATCATCGACAGCAGCACGACGGGGAGTGCGAGCAGGGCGGAGACGGTGAAGCGCTGCCGGTAGGAGGCCAGTTCCGGGTCCTCGGTTGCCTCCTCCTCGGCGGGCTCCGGCTGCGGCGGAGGCGGCTCCTCGGCCGTGTATCCCGTCTTCACCACGGTCGCGATCAGATCGCCGACCTCGATGCCCGCGGGGTAGGTGACCTTCGCCTTCTCCGTCGCGAAGTTCACCGTGGCGGTGACGCCGTCCATGCGGTTGAGCTTCTTCTCGACGCGGGCCGCGCAGGAGGCGCAGGTCATCCCGCCGATGAGCAGCTCGACCTCGGAGGCCTCCGCTGCCGCGCGTATCGGTGCCGGTGTCTCTGTGGTCGTGTTGCTCATCTCGGGTTCCCCGGCTGCTGTCAGGCCTGGCCGACGAGCTCGAAGCCCGCCTCGTCCACCGCGGCGCGTACGGCGGCCTCGTCGAGCGGGGCCGCGGAGACGACGGTGACCTCACCGGACGCGGCGACGGCCGTCACCGAGCTGACACCGGGGAGCTCGAGGATCTCGCCGGAGACGGAACCCTCGCAGTGTCCGCAGCTCATGCCGCTCACCTTGTAGACGGCGGTGACGGTACCCGGGGTGTCGGTCTGGGCGGTCATGTCGTTCTCCTCGTCGAGGCGTGTGGGGCTGCGGGGGCCCACGGGAGGCCCTCCACTCTCCACACTATACCCCTAGGGGGTACCCATCCAAGGAGGGGTGCGGCACTCAGGCGGTGCGAGTCGTGGCGGCGCCCGTGCCTCCCGAGGTGCCCAGCCGGTCGCCGACCAGAGGTTCGAGATAGCGGATCAGTACGTTCTTGATCTCCTGGGTGTACGCGTCGCGCTCGGCGCCCTCGTGGGCGAGTACCAGCTCCAGGCCTGCCTTGTACATGCCGAGCAGGACATGTGCGGTGCGCGTGACGTCGGCCGGGGGTGCGTCCGGCAGCAGGGAGAACAGCAGGGTCTCGATGCGGGAGACCAGGGTCGCGTGCAGGGCGTCGTGCTCCTCGGCGATCCGGCCCGGGATGTCGGGGCCGTGCATCAGTGCGAAGAACACCGGGTGGTCGCAGTTGAAGGCGATGAACCGGTCCACGGCGGCGCCGACCGCCTCCTCCAGTGGGGTCGCGGGGTCGACCGGCGCGAGTGCCTCGCCGTACGTCTCCCGCATCTCGTGCATCAGCCGGTCGCCCAGCTCGATCGCGATCGCTTCCTTGTTCGGGAAGAACTGGTACAGCGTGCCCGGCGAGACGCCGGCCTCGCGGGCGATGGCGTTGGTGCTGGCGGCCGTGTAGCCGGTGGTGCAGAAGACCGAGGCGGCGGCCTCCAGGAGCTGGGCGATGCGGCGCTCGCCGCGTGCCTGGCGGCGGCGCGGCTGTTCCTTCTGTGAGTTCTCGGGCACGCGTTATCCCCAGTTCTCCGAACGCGATTGACAAACACGAGCGGTCGCTCGCATTCTGGGTCCAGGTGAAACGCGAGCGCTGTCTCGTGTTTGTCAGTTTATGGTTTCCACGGTGAAGGGGACACCGCACGATGACCGAAGTCAACAAGCCACCGCGCCCCGGGGGCTGGACCCGCTTCGTGACCGCCCGCCCGCGGCTGTCGCTCTTGGTGGCCCTGGTCATCACCGCGCTCGCCGTGCTGGCCGGCAGTGGGGTCGCAGACCGCCTGGGCAGCGGCGGCTGGGAGGACCCGGACGCTCAGTCGACGTACGCGACCAAGGCACTGGAGCGCGAGTTCCCGGACTCCCAGCCCAATCTGCTGCTGCTCGTCGACTCGGGCCGCTCCTCGGTGGACGCTCCTGCCGTCGCCGCCCAGGCCCGGCGCCTCACCGCGCGCCTGGCCGGTGAGAAGGGCGTCATAGGCGTCGGTTCCTACTGGCAGTCCAAGTCGCCGGCCTTCCGCGCGAAGGACGGCCACGAGGCGCTGATCGCCGCGCACATAACCGGCGACGAGAAGGCGATGGGCGACACCCTGGACCGCATCGCGCCCCACTACCGCGGCACACACGGCCCGGTGCAGGTGAAGGTCGGCGGCCAAGTCGCCGTGCGGCACGAGATGCAGACGATCATCAAGGAGGACCTGACCCGCGCCGAGATGATCGCCCTGCCGGTGACCCTCGTGCTGCTGGTGATGGTCTTCGGGTCGGCGATCGCCGCCCTGCTGCCGCTGGGCATCGGCATCGTCGCGATCCTCGGCACGAACGCCGTGCTGCGCGGCCTGACCGAGTTCACCGACGTCTCGGTCTTCGCGATGAACCTCACCACGGCCCTGGGCCTGGGCCTGGCCATCGACTACGCACTGTTCATCGTCCGCCGCTTCCGTGAGGAACTGTCCACGGGCGCCGAGCCGTTGACGGCGGTGGGCACCACCCTGCGCACCGCCGGACGCACAGTCCTCTTCTCCTCCCTCACGGTCGCGGTTTCCCTCGCGGCGATGCTGCTCTTCCCGCAGTACTTCCTGCGGTCCTTCGCATACGCCGGCATAGCGGTGGTCCTGCTGGCCGCGGCGGCCGCGCTGATCCTGCTCCCGGCAGCCCTGGTCCTGCTGGGACACCGGGTCAACTCCCTGGATCTGCGCCGCCTGTTCCGGCGCGGACGGGCGCCGAGGACCTCCGGCGAGGAAGGCACGGCGTGGGCGCGGACGGCGACCCTGGTGATGCGCCGGGCCCCGCTCTTCGCCGTGGCGACCACCGCGGTCCTGATCGTCCTCGGACTGCCGTTCCTGGGCGTGAAGTTCGGCACCGCGGACGACCGCCAGCTCCCCTCGACCGCGGAGTCCCACGTCGTCCAGCAGCACATCCGCGACGGCTTCCCGGGCAGCCCCGGAGGCGGCCTGGAGGTGCTCGCCGAGGGCAACTCGACCCCCGCCCAGTACACCGCGTACAAGGACCGCATAGCGGCCCTGCCCGGCGTGCTGAGGGTCGACGGCCCGCTGGTGAAGGGAGAGTCGGCGTACTTCACCGTGCTGCCGAAGGGGGAGGCCGTGGACGACGCGGCCCAGCGCCTGGTGGGTGAACTGCGCGCCACCCACGCCCCCTTCGACACCAAGGTCACGGGCACGGCGGCCGTCCTGGTCGACTCCAAGCACGCGATAGCCGAGCGCCTGCCCTGGGCGGCCGCCTTCATAGCGATCGTCACCCTGCTCCTGGTCTTCCTGCTGACCGGCAGCGTGCTGATACCGATCCAGGCGGTGGTGCTGAACGCGCTCAGCCTGACCGCCATGTTCGGCGCGGTGGTCTGGGTCTTCCAGGACGGCCACCTGTCCGGCCTGCTCGGCTTCACCAGCCCCGGCTCCATAGAGACCACCCTGCCGGTCCTGATGTTCTGCGTGGCCTTCGGCCTCTCCATGGACTACGGCGTCTTCCTGCTCTCCCGCATCAAGGAGGAGTACGACAGAACGGGCGACCACAACGAGGCGGTCCGCCACGGCCTGCAGCGCACGGGCGGCCTGATCACAGCGGCGGCGGTGATCCTGGCGGTGGTGATGGTCGCCATCGGCACCTCCCGGGTCACCAACACCAAGATGCTCGGCCTGGGCATCGCCCTGGCGGTGCTGATGGACGCGATGATCGTACGGAGCCTGCTGGTGCCGGCGGTCATGCGGCTGACGGGGCGGGCGACGTGGTGGGCGCCGGGGCCGTTGCGGAGGTTCCACGAGCGGTTCGGATTGAGCGAAGGGGGCGGGGAGCGCCCCGAAGGGGGCGCGGGGAACGGCGCGACCAGCCACGATGTACCCGCAGAAACAGACGGCGATGGGAGCCCACATGCGGGCAGTGGTGTTCGAGCAATACGGTGAGCCGGCCGAGGTACGCGACGTGCCCGACCCCCGCCCCGCCGACCACGGAGTGGTCGTACGGGTCGAGGCCACCGGCCTCTGCCGCAGCGACTGGCACGGCTGGCAGGGCCACGACCCGGACATCGCCCTGCCCCACGTACCGGGCCACGAACTGGCCGGTGTCGTCGAGGCGGTCGGCGACAGAGTGACCGCCTGGCACCCAGGCGACCGAGTCACCGTCCCCTTCGTCTGCGCCTGCGGCAGCTGCACGGCCTGCGCCGCCGGCGACCAGCAGGTCTGCGAGCGCCAGACCCAGCCCGGCTTCACCCACTGGGGCTCCTTCGCCCAGTACGTGGCGCTGGACCACGCGGACGTGAACCTGGTGGCCATCCCGGAGGGCCTGTCGTTCGCCACAGCGGCAGCGCTGGGCTGTCGGTTCGCCACCGCGTTCCGCGCGGTCGTGCAGCAGGGCCGGGTGGCGGCGGGGGAGTGGGTCGCGGTGCACGGCTGCGGGGGCGTGGGCCTGTCCGCGGTGATGATCGCTGCGGCGTCGGGGGCGCGGGTGATCGCGGTGGACGTATCGCCCGGGGCCCTGGACCTGGCACGGAAGTTCGGCGCGGTGGAGTGCGTGGACGGATCGACGACGCCGGACACGGCCGCGACGATCCGCGAACTGACCGGCGGCGGCGCCCAGTTGTCCCTCGACGCCCTGGGCTCGCCCGCCACCTGCGCCGCTTCCGTGTACGGCCTGCGCCGCCGCGGCCGTCACATCCAGGTGGGCCTGCTCCCTTCGGCCACGGGCACGACCCCCGTCCCGATGGCCCGAGCGATCGCCCTGGAGCTCGAACTCCTGGGCAGCCACGGCATGGCGGCGCACACCTACCCGCCGATGCTGGAGCTGGTCAGAGCGGGCGTGCTCCGCCCCGACCTGCTGGTCACGTCCACGATCACCCTGGACGAGACCCCCGAGGCGCTGGCGGCGATGGGGACGGCACCGGGAGCGGGAGTGACGGTCATCGGGCCGTGGAGCTGAGGGCGGCCCACTCGCGGTCGAGGATGCCCATGAGCACCTCGTCGACCCACTCGCCGTCGCGCACCTCCACTTCCCGCCGGACGCCCTCGGTCACGAACCCGACCTTCTCGTAGACATGCAGGGCCCGGTGGTTGTGGCCGTATGCCTCCAACTGGATCCGGTGCAGCCCGAGTTGCTCGAAGCCGTACCCGATGATCAGCCGGGTGGCTTCGGTGCCGATGCCACGGCCGCGCCCCCGCGGGCCCACGAGCGTGCGGAACGTGCAGCTGCGCGCCTTCGGATCCCACTCGTACAGGACGACCTCGCCCAGGAGTTCGCCGGTGGCGGGGTCGGTGACGGCGAGATCGAGCCGGTCGGGGGCGGTGGCCCGGGCGCCGTACAAGGACCGCAGGAGTTCCAAGGTGAACTCGGTGGACGGTTCGCCCGTGAAGCGGATGACCTCGCGGTCCTGAATGATCTCCCAGATCACATCGGCGTCGGCCGCGGTGAAAGGGCGCAGGACGGTCTTCTCGCCGGTCAGTAAGGGTTTCACGGAGAAGTCGCTCATGAGACGACTGTGCCCCACTGGTCAGGTGGGGCACGCGTCCTTTTTCACACGTCCTTTTTCAAAGAGGTCAGGAGGTCGCGAGGCCGGGTGGGCACGAGGTCACGAGGTCGGGTGGTCACGGGCCTCGTCGTCTCTGCGGCCGCGGTTTCCGGGCCGGGAGGCGACCCAGGCCCGGACCGTGTCCGCGTACCAGAAGGGCTTGCCCCCCTCGACGTGGTCGGGTGGCGGGAGCAGCCCGTGCTTGCGGTAGGACCGTACGGTGTCCGGCTGCACCTTGATGTGCGCCGCGATCTCCTTGTACGACCAGAGCCTTCGGTCGGTCATGGGTAGCACCTCCCCGCGCGCACCGCGGGGGCGGCCGGGGGCGGCCGTCGGGGGAGCCGGGCGCTGCGCTGGCGATCACAGATCTGTGCCTGGTCAACGACGGAGCGTGAGGGGAGGGCAGCGTCTGTGAGACGGGTGTGACGCAAACCTCGCGTGCATGCGACACCCGTGACAGGACGGAGGTGTTTGTGACACGCGTGACGCAAAGACGCGGGTGGGTTCACAGGTGTGGTGCATTGACGTCGGCGAGGTGGGCCGGACCCGCTGCGCCGGGCCCGGCCCACCGGCTCCCCCGGTTCCCCGTGGCGGTGCCGTCGGAGACCTCCCCCCGGGGATCACCGGCCGGACGATCAGCGTGCATTCAGCGGACCCTGCCGGTCTTGGAAAAAAGCGCACTTCGCGTGGACGTGAGCAACAGACTCGTCGCCTCGCCGGTCATCCGGTCCGCCGCAGGCGCACCCGGCTGCGGCACCGGCGGAACCACCCGGGCCATGGTGAACTCCCGCGGAGTACACCCCGTCATGGCCCTGAACTCCCCGCTCAGATGCGCCTGGTCGTAGAAACCGCAGATCGCCGCCGTCTCCGCCTGCCCGCGCCCCTGAGCCAGCAAGCGCCGCGCCCGCTGCAGCCGCAGCACCCGCGCCGCCACCTTCGGCCCGAGCCCGATCTGCTCCTGGAACCGGTTCTCCAGCTGCCGTACGCTCCAGCCGACCTCGTCGGCGAGCGACCGTACCGGCACCGCACCCCACGTCCGCACCAGCTCGGACCAGGCCTGCACGACCCGTGCCGAACTCGGCGTCCCGGCCTGCGACCAGCGCATCAACACGTCGTCGAGCAGCCCGAACCGCTGCTCCCACGTGGGCAACGCGGCCAGTGCGGCGGAGAGTTCGCGGATGGTGCCCCGACGGTCGCCCGCTCGCCGGGTGCCGAGGGCGTGCGGGAGGTCGTCGGGCGCGATGGTGCGGTCGATGAGCTCGTACAGCGGCGTCCCGAAGAGGGTGAAGGACGCCCACGGCATCATCAGCACCTCGATGCCCGACAGCCGTCCGCCGTGCTCGCCGACGGCCGGCGTGGTCGTCGGCCCGGCGAACACGGACACGAGCTGCACCGGCGGGCGCCCTGCCCGTGTGACCGTGACCGGCTGCTCGAACCCGAGCATCAGCGTCGCCGCCCCGATCGGCGCCTCCAGCCGCCGCCGCGGCCGGTCCAGGGCGAGCCGGACCCCGCGGTAACTGATGACCGCGGGCCGCAACCGAGGATCGGGCCGAGCAAGAACGGTCTCCCAAGACCCCCAGGGGCCTTGGCCGGACAGACTACGCACCCCAGCCGCTGCCATCCGCCCTCCCGTGCCGAGCCCGAGGGCCTCATGGTACGAGCGACGAGTGCAACCCCCCAGGGGCGCGGGACAGTGTCAATTGCGGCTCCGCCGCGTGGGCGCGACAGGCCACGACGAACCCGCAGCCGCAATCACACAGAACCGGGCAGACGATCAGGCGCCCTCACGCCCCACAAGACCGCAAAAACGCCCGAGTCCGCTGAGCAATCGGCAACGGCTTGTCCGGCTCACAGGGATACATGTCCTGCTCCACGATCGCGAACAGATCGACGTCCAGCCGCTGAGCCGCCTCCAGCACGGGTCCAAGCGCGGGCACCCCGGCCGGCGGCTCACACATGACCCCGCGGGCAACGGCCGGCCCGAACGGCACCTGGTTGGCCCGCACGTCAGCAAGGATCTCCGGATCCACCTGCTTCAGATGCAGATAGCCGATCCGCTCCCCATACGTCTCGATCAGCTTGACGCTGTCGCCGCCGCAGTACGCGTAGTGCCCCGTGTCCAGGCACAGCGACACCAGATCGGAGTCCGTCCCGTCCAGGAACCGGACGACGTTCTCCTCGCTGTCGATATGCGTGTCGGCATGCGGATGGACGACGATCTGCAGCCCGTACCGCTCCCGTACCTCACGCCCGAGCCGCTCGGTCAGCGAGGTCAGGTTCCGCCACTGCTCGGCCGTCAGGGTGTCCGGCTCCAGCACCTCGCCGGTCTTGTCGTCCCGCCAGAAGGACGGGATGACCACCAGATGGGACGCGCCCATGGCCTGTGCGAGCACCGCGTTGTCCGCGACGTGCGCCCAGGTCTTCTCCCAGACCGCCTCGCCGTGGTGCAGACCCGTGAACACGGTCCCCGCCGACACCTTCAGGCCACGCCGTGAGGTCTCCTCGGTGAGAACGGCCGGATCGGTCGGCAGGTAGCCGTACGGGCCCAGCTCGATCCACTCGTAGCCGGACTGCGCGACCTCGTCGAGGAAGCGCTGCCAGGGGACCTGCTGCGGGTCGTCGGGGAACCACACACCCCAGGAGTCGGGAGCCGAGCCGATCCGGATGCGGGACAGTGAGGAAGAGGAGGGTGACAGCGACGTCATGCCGGTCAGCTTCCGTGCGCGAAGTAAGCGCTGTCAAGGTCTCGTCCGAATGTCTGGACAAAACATTGACAGGGCTCGGCGTGCGGGGCTAGAAACGCGGGGAGAGCCGTAACGAAGGGAAGCCGATGGCGTACGACCTGATCACCATGGGGCGGATCGGGGTGGACCTGTATCCGCTCCAGACCGGTGTCCCGCTGCCGCAGGTGACGAGCTTCGGCAAGTTCCTCGGCGGCTCGGCGACGAACGTCGCGGTCGCCGCGGCCCGCCTCGGACGCCGTACGGCGGTGATCACACGCACCGGCGACGACCCCTTCGGCGCCTACCTCCACGAGGCACTGCAAGGCTTCGGCGTCGACGACCGCTGGGTCACCCCGGTGCCGGGCCTGCCCACCCCGGTCACGTTCTGTGAGATCTTCCCGCCGGACGACTTCCCGCTGTACTTCTACCGGCAGCCCAAGGCCCCCGACCTGGAGCTGGACGCCCACGAGCTCGACCTCGACGCCATCCGCGACGCCCGTGTCTTCTGGGTCACCGGCACCGGTCTGAGCGAGGAGCCCAGCCGTACGGCGACGCTGGCGGCCCTCGCCCACCGCGCGAAGGCCGGTACGACGGTCTTCGACCTCGACTGGCGCCCCATGTTCTGGAGCGATCCCGCCGCTGCCCGCCCCTTCTACGAGGAGGCCCTGCGCCACACCACCGTCGCGGTCGGCAACCTCGACGAGGTGGAGGTCGCCACCGGAGTGCGTGAACCGCAGGCCGCCGCCCAGGCGTTGCTGGACGCGGGCGTCGAACTCGCCGTCGTCAAGCAGGGACCCAAGGGCGTCCTGGCCGTCAACAGCAAGGGCGAGTCCGTCGAGGTCCCGCCGCTCCCGGTGAAGGTCCTCAACGGCCTCGGCGCCGGCGACGCCTTCGGCGGTTCCCTCTGCCAGGGTCTGCTGGAGGGCCGGGACCTGGAGACGATCATGCGGCACGCCAACGCGGCCGGCGCGATCGTCGCCTCACGCCTGGAGTGCTCCTCCGCCATGCCGACGCCGGACGAGATCGAAGCCGCCCTCAAGGCCGGAGCGGTGCTGTGAGTACCCGCAAGCGCCGCCAGGGCGTGGACGAGACGGACGACACCGGCTGCCTGGGCATGACCGTGGTCCCGACCAAGCAGACCTCGGCCGCGCCCCCGAGCGTCGACGTCGCCGAACTCGTCCGCATCCGTGCCCACCGCCCCGAGGCGATAGCCGAGGCCGCCGCCCGCCGCACCCGCCGGCCGCTGCTGGGCGACTCCGGCCGGCTGATGATCGTCGCCGCCGACCACCCGGCCCGCGGCGCGCTCGGTGTCGGCGACCGCAGGTTCGCCATGGCCAACCGCGCCGAGCTGCTGGAACGCCTCTGCCTGGCGCTCTCCCGCCCCGGCGTCGACGGCGTCCTCGCCACCGCCGACATCCTCGACGACCTGCTCCTGCTCGGCGCCCTCGACGGCAAGGTCGTCATGGGCTCCATGAACCGCGGCGGCCTCCAGGGCGCCAGCTTCGAACTCGACGACCGCTTCACCGGCCACCGCGCCGAGGACATCGAGCGGCTCGGCTTCGACGCCGGCAAGCTGCTCCTGCGCATCGACTACGACGACCCGGGCTCCCTCACCACCCTGGAGTCCACCGCACGCGCCATCGACGACATGGCCGCACGCGGACTCCCCGTCTTCGTCGAGCCGTTCATCAGCCGCCGCACGGACGAGGGCCGACTCAAGAACGACCTGTCGGCGGAGGCGGTCACCAAGTCCATCGCCATCGCGTCCGGGCTGGGCGGCACGTCGGCCTACACCTGGCTGAAGCTGCCGGTCACCGAGAACCCGGACGACATGGCCGAGGTCATGGAGACCTCCACACTCCCGGCCGTGCTGCTCGGTGGCGAGGTCGGCGACGACCAGGACGGCGCGTACGAGAAGTGGCGCGGCGCCCTCCAACTCCCCACCGTGCGCGGCCTGGTGGTCGGCCGTTCGCTGCTGTACCCGGCGGACGGCGATGTGGCCGCCGCCGTGGACACCGCCGTAGGACTGCTGTGAGGACCGCATGACCGGCAACGACCTGTACATCGCGCGGGGCACCACCGCGGATGCCGACCATGCGCTCGACATCGACCCCAAGCGGGCCGGCTGGGCGTACTGCAGCCTGCGGATCGTCGAGCTGGAGCCGGGTGGCACGCACACCTTCACCACCGGCGACAGTGAGTGGATCGTGCTTCCGCTGCAGGGCGGATGTACCGTGCGCACAGCCGACGGCACCACGGACGAAGAGTTCCAACTCCTGGGCAGGGAAAGCGTGTTCGCGTCGGTTTCCGACTTCGCGTACGCACCCCGTGACGCCCGGGTCCAGATCGCCTCCGGCGCGGGAGGCCGCTTCGCCCTGGCAGGAGCGAAGTGCGAGCGACAACTCCCCGCCCGCTACGGCCCCGCGCCGGAGGTCCCCGTCGAAGAGCGCGGCAGCGGCAACCGGCTGCGGCACGTCCGCAACTTCGCCTCCGCCGACGCCTTCGACTGCGACAAGCTCATCGCCGTCGAGGTGATCACCCCCGGCGGCAACTGGTCCTCGTACCCGCCGCACAAGCACGACGAGCACCGGCCCGGCGTGGAGGCGGAGCTGGAGGAGATCTACTACTTCGAGATCGACGGCCCGAACGGTTTCGGCTATCAGCGCGTATCTCCCTCCCGTGAGGGCGGATCGGACGTCCTCGCGGAGGTCCGCTCCGGCGATGCCGTCCTCGTCCCCGACGGATGGCACGGCCCGTCCATCGCCCAGCCCGGCCACGACATGTACTACCTCAATGTCATGGCGGGACCGGGGCAGACGCGGGAGTGGCGGATCTGCTTCCATCCGGAACATACGGAGGGTTACCGATGACGTCCTCAACGACGAGGCTCACGGTCGCGCAGGCACTCGTCCGCTTCCTGTCGGCCCAGTACACCGAGCGCGACGGCGTCCGGCAGCGGTTGATCGGCGCCACCTGGGGCATCTTCGGCCACGGAAACGTCGCCGGGATCGGCCAGGCACTCGTCGAGTACGCGGACGACATGCCGTACCACCAGGGCCGCAATGAACAGGCCATGGTTCATGCGGCAGTCGGCTACGCGCGGCAGTCCAACCGACTGTCCACCCACGCCGTGACGACCTCCATCGGTCCGGGCGCCACCAACCTCGTCACGGGCGCCGCCCTCGCGACCGTCAACCACCTCCCGGTCCTGCTGCTGCCCGGCGACGTCTTCGCCACCCGCCCCGCCGACCCGGTGCTCCAGCAGCTCGAAGTCCCGTACGCCGGTGATGTGTCGGTCAACGACAGCCTGCGTCCGGTCTCGAAGTACTTCGACCGCATCACCCGGCCGGAGGCCCTGATCCCTTCGGTCCTGAACGCCGTACGCGTGCTGACCGACCCCGTCGAGACCGGCGCCGTGACCCTGGCCCTCCCGCAGGACGTCCAGGCGGAGGCCTACGACTGGCCGGACGAGTTCTTCGCCGAGCGCACCTGGGTCGTACGACGCCCGGGCGCCGACCCGACCGAACTCGCCGAGGCCGTGCGCGTGGTCAGGTCCGCCCACAGGCCACTCGTGATAGCCGGCGGCGGCGTCCACCACAGCCGCGCCGAGGAGGCCCTCGCCGAGTTCGCGGCGACCACCGGCATCCCGGTCGCCTCCACCCAGGCCGGCAAGGGCTCCCTGCGCCACGACCACCCCCAGGACGTCGGCGGCATCGGACACACCGGCACGGCGACCGCCAACGAACTCGCCCGCACCGCCGACCTGGTGATCGGCGTGGGGACCAGGTACACCGACTTCACCACCGCCTCCGGCACCCTCTTCACCGGCGAGGGCGTGCGCTTCCTCAACCTCAACATCGCGCCCTTCGACGGCCACAAGCTCGCCGGCCTGCCCCTGATCGCGGACGCCCGCAGCGGCCTCCAGGAGCTGACCGCGGCCCTCGACACGCATGCATACGAGGTCCCGGCCTCCTACGTCACCGAGTACACCGAGGACAAGGAGCGCTGGGAACAGCGCGTCGACGCCTGCTACGAGGCCGACGAGCCGGACGTACGCCCCACGCAGCCGCAGGTCCTCGGCGCCCTGGACGCGCTGGTGGACGAGTCCGACGTGATCATCAACGCGGCCGGCTCCCTCCCCGGCGACCTGCACAAACTGTGGCGGGCGCGGTCGCGGGACCAGTACCACCTGGAGTACGGCTACTCCTGCATGGGCTACGAGATCCCCGCCGCGATCGGCGTGAAGCTGGCCGCCCCGGACCGGCCCGTGTGGGCGCTGGTCGGCGACGGCACGTATCTGATGATGCCGACGGAGATCGTGACCGCCGTACAGGAGGGCATCGCGATCAAGGTCATCCTGGTCCAGAACCACGGGTACGCGTCGATCGGCGGCCTGTCCGAGTCGGTGGGCGGCGAGCGGTTCGGCACGGCCTACCGCTTCCGGTCCGACGACGGTACGTACACGGGGGCGCCGCTGCCCGTGGATCTCGCCGCCAACGCCGCAAGCCTCGGCATGCGCGTGCTGCGCGCGAAGACCGTGGCGGACCTGCGGACGGCGCTCGCCGAGGCACGCGCCGCCGACACACCCACATGTGTCTACGTCGAGACCGAAACGGCCGACACTGTGTCGGGCCCGCCGCCGGCGCAGGCCTGGTGGGATGTACCCGTGGCCGAGACCGCGACCCGACCGTCGGCGGTGAAGGCCCGCGAGCTGTACGAACGGCACGTCTCGACCCGACGCCGCCATCTGTGAAGGAGAAACCGGTCATGACGAAGATCGTCAACCACTGGATCGGCGGCAAGACCGTCGAAGGCGCGTCGGGCACGTACGGGCCGGTCACCGACCCTGCGACCGGTGCGGTCACCACCAAGGTCGCGTTCGCCACGGTCGACGAGGTCGACGCGGCGGTCGCCGCCGCGAAGGACGCCTTTGCCACCTGGGGCACCTCCTCGCTCGCCAAGCGGACCTCGATCCTGTTCAAGTTCCGCGCGCTGCTGGAGGCGAACCGGGACGCGATCGCCGAGCTGATCACGGCCGAGCACGGCAAGGTGCACAGTGACGCGCTGGGCGAGGTCGCGCGCGGCCTGGAGATCGTCGACCTGGCGTGCGGGATCACCGTGCAGCTGAAGGGCGAGCTGTCGACCGAGGTGGCCAGCCGGGTGGACGTCTCGTCCATCCGCCAGCCGCTCGGCGTCGTCGCGGGCATCACGCCTTTCAACTTCCCGGCGATGGTGCCGATGTGGATGTTCCCGATCGCCATCGCGACCGGCAACACCTTCGTTCTGAAGCCGTCGGAGAAGGACCCGTCCCCCTCCATCAAGATCGCCGAGCTGCTGGCCGAGGCCGGTCTGCCGGACGGTGTCTTCAACGTCGTCCACGGCGACAAGGTGGCCGTCGACCGCCTCCTGGAGCACCCCGACGTCAAGGCCGTCTCCTTCGTCGGCTCGACCCCGATCGCCCGCTACATCCACACCACTGCCGCCGCGAACCACAAGCGCGTGCAGGCGCTGGGCGGCGCCAAGAACCACATGCTGGTCCTCCCGGACGCCGACCTGGACGCGGCGGCGGACGCCGCTGTGTCGGCCGCCTACGGCTCCGCGGGCGAGCGCTGCATGGCCATCTCCGCGGTCGTCGCGGTCGGCGCGATCGGTGACGAGCTGGTGGAGAAGATCCGCGAGCGCGCCGAGAAGATCAAGATCGGTCCGGGCAACGACCCGTCGAGCGAGATGGGCCCGCTGATCACCAAGGTGCACCGCGACAAGGTGGCGTCCTATGTGTCGGGCGCGGCGGCCGAGGGCGCCGAGGTGGTGCTGGACGGCACCGGCTACACGGTCGAGGGCTTCGAGGACGGCCACTGGATCGGCATCTCGCTCCTCGACAAGGTCCCCACGTCGGCGAAGGCCTACCAGGACGAGATCTTCGGCCCGGTCCTCTGCGTCCTGCGCGTGGACACGTACGAGGAGGGCGTGGCGCTGATCAACGCCTCGCCGTTCGGCAACGGCACCGCGATCTTCACCCGGGACGGCGGCGCCGCCCGCCGCTTCCAGCTGGAGATCGAGGCCGGCATGGTCGGCGTGAACGTGCCGATCCCGGTCCCCGTCGGCTACCACAGCTTCGGCGGCTGGAAGGACTCCCTCTTCGGCGACCACCACATCTACGGCAACGACGGCACGCACTTCTACACCCGCGGCAAGGTCGTCACCACCCGCTGGCCGGACCCGGCCGACGCCCCCTCCGGCGTCGACCTGGGCTTCCCGCGCAACCACTGACGCAGGAGTCAGGGGCCGTCCGTATAGCGGACGGCCCCATTTTTTTGCGCCTCGGGACTACGGTTCCCGTACGAGCGAAAGGCTGCGAATTCCCGCATGGTGTGCCGTATCCGCGATCAAAGGCCGTTTTGATCTACGGATTTCGTAGGTAAACAGCTATTGACGCGCTGGTTTTCGTTGGGATTCCATCAGCGCAATCTGCTGCCCCTGGCGATCGGAACCGCGCATGACCGACACGCTCCGCCCCGTCGACACCGTCGTCGCCGCGCCCCACGGCCCTCAGAAGCTCAAGCGCTCCATCGGCGTGGTGGGTGGAACACTGCTGACCCTCTCCTGCGTGACCCCGGCCTCCACGCTCTTCGTGGTCGTCCCGGACCTGTTCGGCTCGCTCGGCACCGCCACCGCCCTGACGATCGCCATCGGCTCCCTCCTCTGTATCGCCGTGGCGTTCTGCTACTCGGAGCTGGGCACGCTCATCCCCAGCGCGGGCGGCGAGTACGCGATGGTCTCGACGCTGGCCGGACGGCTCGCGGGCTGGCTCGTCTTCGTCCTCTCCCTCCTGGTCGTGATGATCGTCCCGCCGGTGATCGCGATGGGCACGGCGGACTACCTGGCACCGGTCGTGCACCTGGACCCGGCGATCGCGGGCGCGGGAGTCATGCTCCTCGCGACCCTCGCGGGCCTGCTCGACCTGCGCGCCAACGCCTGGATCACCGGCATCTTCCTGGTCCTGGAGGTCATCGCGGCGGCCGTGGTGGCGGTCCTGGGCTTCGCGCACAGCGAGCGGGGCCCCGGGAGCCTGGTCTCCATGCAGGTGGCGGGCTCCGGCGGCCACCCGGACACGGTGACGGCGATGCTGGTGGTGTCGGGCCTGGCGATCGCCCTGTTCGTCACCCAGGGCTTCTCGACCGCCGTCTACCTCTCCGAGGAACTGGAGCACCCGCGCCGCAACGTCGCCCGCACGGTCCTCGCCACCCTCGCCATCTCGACGGTGATCATCCTGGTCCCGGTGGTGGCGATCACCATGGGCGCCTCGGACCTCTCCACGCTGACCGGCGGCGACATCAGCTCCATGGTCACCGCCTGGTCCAACTCCGCGGTCGGCACCTTCGTCAGCCTCTGCGTGGCTCTCGCGATCATCAATGCGGGCATCGTCATGGTCATCCAGAACTCCCGTGTGCTGTTCGCCTCGGCCCGCGACAAGGCCTGGCCTCAGCCCGTCAACAACGTCTTCGCCAAGCTCGGCCGCTTCGGCTCCCCGTGGGTCGCCACCCTGGCCGTCGGAGTCCCCGGCGCCCTGCTCTGCTTCGTGAACCTGGACACCCTGTACGGCGTCACGGGCGTCTCGGTGACCGGCATGTACCTCCTGGTCGCGGTGGCCGCCCTCCTCTCCCGCCGCGGCTCCCACAAACACACCCCGGCCTGGCGCATGCCCCTGTGGCCCGCGATGCCGGTCCTGCTGATCGCGGTCCTGGCGTACATCCTGAGCCAGCAGGAGACGACCTATCTGCTGTGGACGGGCGGCATCACGGCGGCAGCGACTCTGTACTGGGCGCTGTACCTGCGTCCGCGCAAGGACACACGGTGGCTTGTTTCCCTCCCGGAGGACGAGCGCTTGTAGGGGCGCGGGGAACTGCGCGACAAGCCACAACGAACCCGCACCCGGCAAACGAGAGAAGCAACCGAGCCAGCAGCCGTACAGCACCTGCGGTACAAGCGGATCACCCCGTACTCCCACGGGCTACCCCCGGTTCACCCCGCGGTCTGCCCCAACTGTCAGAGACGCCCCGTACCGTTGAGACATGGATCTTCGACTGCCCCGCCCGCGAGGGCTGCTTCGGGGGCCCCGGAGGCTGCTCGCCGCCGGGGCCGCCGTCGTCGTACTCGCAGGCGCGGGAACGTGGACGGCCGTGGCCTCGGACGACAAGGCCCCGGTGCAGCGGACCGACCGCATCATGGCGATGGACGGGGTGCGGATCGACACCTCGTACTTCACCCCCGCCTCCACCGGCGGACGCCACCCCGCCGTCCTGCTGGCCCACGGCTTCGGCGGCAGCAAGCAGGACGTCAGGCAGCAGGCGGAGGACCTGGCCCAGGACGGTTACGCGGTGCTCACCTGGTCGGCCCGCGGCTTCGGGAAGTCCACCGGCAGGATCGGGCTGAACGACCCGAAGGCCGAGGTCGCCGACGTCTCCAAGCTGATCGACTGGCTGGCGCAGCAGCCCCAGGTCCAGCTCGACAAGCCCGGCGACCCGCGCGTGGGCGTCACGGGCGCCTCGTACGGCGGCGCGATCTCCCTGCTGGCAGCGGGGTACGACCACCGGGTGGACGCCATCGCCCCGGCGATCACGTACTGGAACCTGGCGGACGCCCTGTTCCCGAACGGCGTCTTCAAGAAGCTGTGGGCGGGCATCTTCATCAACTCCGGCGGCGGCTGCGGCAGGTTCCAGCCCGAGCTGTGCCGGATGTACGAGCGGGTCGCGGAGTCGGGCAAGCCGGACGCGCAGGCGCGTGAGCTGCTGGCCGCCCGCTCCCCGTCCGCCGTCGCCGACCGCATCAAGGTGCCGACGCTCCTGGTGCAGGGCCAGACGGATTCCCTCTTCCCGCTCGGCCAGGCGGACACGGCGGCGAAGACCATCCGCGCGGGCGGCGCCCCGGTCGACGTCGACTGGATCGCCGGCGGGCACGACGGCGGCGACATGGAGACGAGCCGAGTCCAGACACGCGTGCGTGCGTGGTTCGACCGGTACCTCAAGGACGAGAAGGGCGCGGACACGGGCCCGGCCTTCCGTATCACCCGCACCGGAGGCGTCGACTCCACGGACGGCGCGGCCGTCCGGCGGGGAGCGACCGACGACACCTACCCGGGCCTGGAGAGCGGACAGCGCTCCGTGCGGCTCAGGGGCGCGGAACAGAAGTTCGCCAACCCGGCGGGTGCCAGCCCGCCCGCAGTCTCCGCCTTGCCCGGCCTCGGCGGCTCCGGCGGCCTCGCCCAGCTGTCCTCGCTCGGCGTCGGGGTGTCGCTGGACTTCCCCGGCCAGTACGCGCAATTCGAATCGGCACCGGTGAGCAGCGGCCTGCGGATCACCGGATCGCCCACGGTCACCGTGCACGTGAAGTCGACGAGCGACGACGCCGTGCTGTTCGGCAAGGTGTACGACGTCGGTCCCGGCGGCGGCACATCCGTGCTGCCCTCGCAGCTCGTGGCCCCGATCCGCGTCGAGGGCACGAAGTCCGGCAAGGACGTGACGATCACACTCCCGGCCGTCGACCACGAGGTCGAGCAGGGCCACCGGCTGCGACTGGTCCTCGCCTCCACCGACCTCGGCTATGCCTCCCCGGCCGCCCCGGCGACGTACACCGTCTCCCTCAAGAGCGACCTGAAGGTGCCGACGGCACCCGGCGTGACGACCGCGGCCGCCCCGCTGCCGTCCTGGGTGTGGTGGCTCCCGCTGGCCGGCGCGGTGCTCGCGCTGGCCCTGCTGCTGACGGGCCGCCGCCGCACGGTCGCACCGTCCCCGGCTCCCGAACTGGCCGAGGTCCCGCTCCAGATCACGGACCTGAGCAAGCGGTACGCCAAGTCGGCGGACCGTTACGCGGTACGGGACCTGTCCTTCCGTGTGGAGAAGGGCCAGGTGCTCGGCCTCCTCGGTCCGAACGGCGCGGGCAAGACCACGACCCTGCGCATGCTGATGGGCCTGATCAGGCCGGACGGCGGCGAGATCCGCGTCTTCGGCCAGGCGATCCGCCCCGGCGCCCCCGTCCTGTCCCGGGTCGGCGCGTTCGTGGAGGGCGCCGGCTTCCTCCCGCACCTGTCCGGCCGCGAGAACCTGGAGCTGTACTGGCAGGCGACGGGCCGCCCGCCCGAGGACGCTCACCTGGACGAGGCGCTGGAGATCGCGGGCCTCGGCGACGCACTGGCCCGCGCGGTCCGCACCTACTCCCAGGGCATGCGCCAGCGCCTGGCCATCGCCCAGGCCATGCTCGGCCTCCCGGACCTGCTCATCCTCGACGAACCGACCAACGGGCTCGACCCGCCCCAGATCCGCGAGATGCGCGAGGTGCTGATCCGCTACGCGGCGGCCGGTCGCACCGTGATCGTCTCCAGCCACCTCCTGGCAGAGGTCGAACAGTCCTGCACCCACCTGGTCGTCATGGACCGCGGCCGCCTGGTCCAGGCGGGCCCGGTCGCCGACATCATCGGCTCGGGCGACACCCTCCTGGTCGGCCTGGCCTCCGACATCCCGGACCCCCTGGTCGAGAAGGTGGCGGCCCTACCGGGCGTCGAGTCGGCGGTACGGACGGACGGCGGCCTGCTGATCCGGCTGGCGCCCGGCGAGGGGCCCGAGGTCACCTCCGGCGCGGCAACTCCCCCAAGGGGCGCGGGGAACTGCGCGACCAGCCACGACGAAGCCGCAGACGATCGACGGCAAATCGCGGCACTCACCGATGAACCGCCCGCAGCCGCCCGCACGGGCACAGGCACAGCCGCCAACCTCCTCGTAGAGCTGGTGCGCCTAGAAGTCCCGGTCACCTCACTCGGCCCCCACCGCCGCCTGGAGGACGCCTTCCTCACCCTGATCGGAGGTTCCGCATGAGCACACTGGCCGACACCGAGCCCCTTCACGCAGCCCCCGGTTACCGGGCCGCCCGCACGCTGCCCCTCCGCGTGGAGCTGGTCCGGCAGCTGAAGCGGCGCCGCACGCTGATCATGGCGGGGATCCTCGCCGCGCTGCCGTTCGTGCTGCTGATCGCGTTCGCGATCGGCGGCGACCCGAGCGGCCGCAACGGCCAGGTGACGCTGATGGACACGGCCACCGCGTCGGGAGCCAACTTCGCGGCCGTCAACCTCTTCGTCTCCGCGGGCTTCCTGCTCGTCATCCCGGTCGCCCTGTTCTGCGGGGACACGGTGGCCTCCGAGGCGAGCTGGTCCTCCCTGCGCTATCTGCTGGCCGCCCCCGTCCCACGGGCCCGCCTCCTGTGGTCCAAGCTCGTCGTCGGACTCGGCCTCAGCCTGGCCGCGATGATCCTGCTCCCGGTGGTGGCACTGGCCGTGGGCACGGCCGCCTACGGCTGGGGCCCGCTGCAGATCCCCACCGGCGGTGCGCTGGACCCGGGGACGGCGGCCCAGCGCCTGCTGGTGGTCGTGGCGTTCATCTTCGTCTCCCAACTGGTCACCGCAGGACTGGCGTTCTGGCTCTCGACGAAGACGGACGCGCCCCTCGGGGCGGTCGGCGGAGCGGTCGGACTCACCATCGTCGGCAACGTCCTGGACGCCGTGACGGCCCTCGGCCACTGGCGTGACTTCCTGCCCGCGCACTGGCAGTTCGCCTGGGCGGACGCCGTCCAGCCGCACCCCGAGTGGTCCGGCATGATCCAGGGCACGGCGATTTCCATAACGTACGCGCTCGTGCTGTTCGCCCTGGCCTTCCGGGGTTTCGCCCGCAAGGACGTGGTGTCCTAGGTCAACGGAGGATCACCCACCGGTCTCGACCGGCCATGATCGTGGCCGTCTTGAGACTCATCCGCAACACCCCGTGCCGCACATTCCGACCCCCTGCGCCGTCACAGTCACAGAAGGCGACGTCAACGCACCGAGGGGGCACGGAAGATGGAGCGGTACCGAACACCACGGCCGGGCACGCCACACCCACGCACCCGACGGCTGCGCCCGCCGCACCACCCCACCCGGCGGCTGCGCGCGGCCCTCCTCGCCCTCACGGCGACGAGCGGCCTGCTGCTCACGGCGTGCGGCGCGGGCGGCGGCTCCGACAGCAGCAACAAGAGCTCGGACGGCTCGTACCGGACGGGCTTCCCGGCCCCGGCCGCCCCGACGGCCGGCGAGCAGAAGGGCGAGGACAGGTTCGCAAGCCCGTCCCCGACCACCGACTATCTCTCCACCTTCGCCCTCGACGTCGACACCGCCTCCTACGGCTACGCCCGCCGCATCCTCGCCGAGGGCGGGCGCCCCGACCCCTCGACCATCCGCCCCGAGGAGTTCGTCAACAGCTTCCGCCAGGACTACGAACGCCCCGACGGCAACGGCTTCACGGTCACCGTCGACGGCGCCCGCACCGACGAGAAGAACTGGTCCCTGGTCCGCGTGGGCCTCGCCACCCGCCCGGCCGCCGAGACCGGCGAACGGCCGCCCGCAGCCCTCACCTTCGTCATCGACATCTCCGGCTCCATGTCCGAGCCCGGTCGGCTCGACCTCGCCCAGAAGTCCCTCGACACCATGACGGACCGGCTGCGCGACGACGACTCGGTCGCCCTCGTCACCTTCAGCGACAAGGCCGAACGGGTCCTGCCGATGACCCGCCTCGGCGGCCACCGCGAAAAGATCCACCACGCGATCGACGGCCTGGAGCCGACCTACTCCACCAACCTCGGCGCGGGCGTCGAGACCGGCTACGCCACCGCCGTCGAGGGCCGCCGCAAGAACGCCACCAACCGTGTCGTCCTCATCTCGGACGCCCTCGCCAACGACGGCGACACCGACCCGGACTCCATCCTCGACCGCATCTCCTCGGCCCGCCGCGAGTACGGCATCACCCTCTTCGGCGTCGGAGTCGGCAGCGACTACGGCGACGCCCTCATGGAACGCCTCGCGGACAAGGGCGACGGCCACACGGTGTACGTGTCTCGGGAGGACGAGGCCCGCAAGGTCTTCTGCGACCAGCTCCCGCAGAACATCGACCTGACCGCCCGCGACGCCAAGGCCCAGGTCGCCTTCGACCCCGCCACGGTCGCCGAGTTCCGCCTCGTCGGCTACGACGACCGCCGGGTCGCCGACGACGACTTCCGCAACGACCGCGTCGACGGCGGCGAGGTCGGCCCCGGCCACACGGTCACCGCCCTCTACGCCGTCCGCACCAGGCCCGGCGCCGACGGCCACCTCGCCACGGCCACCGTCCGCTGGCTCGACCCCGACACCCGCGACCCGCACGAGAAGTCCGGCGAGCTGGAGACCGGCGCCCTGAACGACTCCCTCTGGGAGGCGAGCCCCCGCTTCCAGGTCGCCGCCGTGGCCGCCTACTTCGCCGACGCCCTCCGCGAGGGCGACGAACGCCGGCGCTCCCTCCCCGGCGACCCCGGCCTCGGCAAACTTCACGACCGGGCCGAGCGGTTGGCGGACAGGACCGAGGACAAGGACGTGCGGCAGCTCGCCGACGCGATAGAACAGGCGGACCGAGGCCAGGGCTAGAACACCAGTCCCGTCGGTGTCGCCCCATTGACCTTTCCTTACTTGCGAGTAAGTTGATCTCCCAGTCAGAGCCGACCGGGAGCCGTCATGGGCGTACGCAAGGACCTGAAAAGGGCAAAACGGCGCACCGACCTTGCGTCCCGCACCAGGGTCGAGGTCGTCAAGGACGCGGACGGGGTCGTGCGAGAGGCCCGTACCCCCGCCCTCGCCCCGTCCCCCACCACCGGCAGCACCGCCGACCTCCCCTTCACCAACGCGGCGGAGGCCCCCGACGCGGTGATCCTGCGACGCAAGCGGCACGAGCACGACACCTGGCAGCCCGTGACGGCGGCGGCCTTCGCCCGCGAAGTCACCGCCGTGGCCAAGGGGTTGATCGCCGCCGGCCTGGAACCTGGCGGCCGGGTCGCCGTGATGTCCCGTACCCGCTACGAGTGGACGGTCCTGGACTTCGCGATCTGGGCGGCAGGCGGCCAGACCGTCCCCGTCTACGCCACCTCCTCGGCCGAGCAGGTCGAGTGGATCATCCGTGACTCCGAGGCCCGCTTCGTCGTCACCGAGACCGTCGAGAACGCCGCCACGGTGACGACGGGCACGGCCCGCCATGAACGGCAGCCGCGCATCTGGCAGTTGACGCAGACATCAGCTGCTGCCGCAGCGGGAGCCGCACTCGCCGACCTCACCACCCTCGGCCGCGACATCCCGGACGAGGAGGTGACCAAGCGTCGCACCGCCCTCACCCCCGGCACGATCGCGACGATCTGCTACACCTCCGGCACCACCGGCAAACCGAAGGGCTGCGTCCTCACCCACGCCAACCTGCACGCCGAGGCCGCCAACACGGTCGAGCTGCTCCATCCGATCTTCAAGGAGGTCACCCGCCAGACCGCCTCCACCCTTCTCTTCCTCCCGCTCGCCCATATCCTCGGCCGCACCCTCCAGATCGCCTGTCTCATGGCCCGCATCGAGATCGGCCACTGCCCCAGCATCAAGCCCGACGAACTGCGGCCCGCCCTCAAGGAGTTCCGCCCGACCTTCCTGGTCGGAGTCCCGTACCTCTTCGAGAAGATCCACGACACGGGCCGCGCGACCGCCGAGAAGATCGGCCGCGGGGCTTCGTTCGACCGCGCGGACCGCATCGGGGTGCGCTTCGGCGAGGCGTACCTCGACAAGTTCCTGGAGACCGGCAAGGGCCCCGGCCCCGCCCTCTACGCCGCCTGGGCCCTGTACGACCTGCTGGTCTACCGCCGCGTCCGCAAGGAGCTCGGCGGCCGTATGCGCTACGCGATCAGCGGCGGCTCCCCGCTCGACCGCAACCTCAACCTGTTCTTCTACGCCGCCGGAATCATCGTCTACGAGGGCTACGGCCTCACGGAGACGAGCGCCGCCGCCACCATCGTCCCGCCCCTCAGGCCCCGCCCGGGCACGGTCGGCGTCCCGGTCCCCGGCGCCGCGGTGCGGATCGCCGACGACGGGGAGGTGCTCATCAAGGGTGGCGTCGTCTTCGGCGCGTACTGGAACAACCCGGCCGCCACCGACGCCGTACTGCAGGACGAGTGGTTCGCGACCGGTGACCTCGGCTCCCTCGACGAGGACGGCTACCTCACCATCACCGGCCGCAAGAAGGACATCCTCGTCACCTCCGGCGGCAAGAACGTCTCCCCGGCCGTCCTGGAGGACCGGCTGCGCAGCCGCCCGCCGGTCGGCCAGTGCATCGTCGTCGGCGACAACCGCCCCTTCGTCGCCGCCCTGATCACCCTCGACCCCGAGTCCGTCGCCCACTGGCTGACGGTCCGCAGGCTTCCCGCGGACACCCCGATGTCGGAGGTCGTACGGGATCCGCGGATGCGCGCCGACGTCCAGAAGGCCGTGGACTACGCCAACGAGGCCGTCTCCCGCGCCGAGTCGGTCCGGGCCTTCACCCTGGTCGAGGGCGAGTTCACGGAGGACAACGGTTTGCTCACCCCGTCGTTGAAAATCAAGCGGCACGCCGTGGCGGCGGCGTACGCGGAGGAGATCGAGGCGCTGTACGGCGGCTGAGGGCCTGCCCCCGGTCACTCGTGCGGGTGATCCGCGGCCAACCGTCTGACTCAAGTGACGCAATTAAGTGATATATGACTATGTGTCATTAATGTGCGGAATTGCGGCAAAGGAGGATGAATGACCCCTCATCGCCGCCGGTCCGCCCACAGGCGACTGGCGATTGTCACCGTCGCAGCGCTCGCGTCAGCCGCGCTCGCCTGGGGCCCGGCCTCCCCGGCCGACGCCGCGCGGCCTCCCGGCCCGCCCGGTCCGCCCAACGGCGACGCGCGCGCCTATTCGGTGGCGGACGTGCGCCGTGCCGCGTTCGGCGCGTTCATCGACTCCGAGCCCGAAGGGCTGGTGCGCCTCAGAGAGTTCAGCGGCTGGCTGGGCGGCACCGAACTGCGCGTGGGGCACACCTATCTGCCGGGCGACGTGTGGGAGAACATCGAGGGCGGCTACGGCTTCCTCGACAGCTGGGCCAAGTGGCGGCTGGCCAAGCCCGACCGGCTGCTCGTGCTCAACGTCCCGCTGATGGAGCACAACGAGGCGCAGGTCTCCGACATCGCCGTCGCACGGCTGCTGCGCCGCGCCGCGGCCGGCGAGTTCGACGCCCACTTCCGGAAGCTGGCGCAGCGCCTGGTCACCCTGGGCGCGACGGACACGGTCCTCGTGCTCGGCTGGGAGATGAACGGCGTCACGTACACCCACCGCTGCGGCCCCGACCCGGAGGACTGGATCCGGTACTGGCGGCGCATCGTCACCGTCATGCGCTCGGTTCCCGGCCAGAAGTTCAGGTTCGACTTCGCCCCGAACCGGGGCGAGGACGCGATTCCGTGGCCGAAGTGCTATCCCGGCGACGACTTCGTCGACATCGTCGGCATGGACTCGTACGACCAGCCGCACGGTATGTCGTTCGACGAGCAGGTGTCGGAGCCCTACGGCCTGCAGTTCCACGTGGACTTCGCGCGCCGGCACCACAAGCCGATCTCGTATCCGGAGTGGGGTCTGTTCCGCAACGGCGACGACGTCACGTACATGCTGCGCATGCTCGCCTGGATGGACGAGCACAAGCCGCTGTACAACACGATCACGGACTACTGCCCGCACGGTGTGTGGCTGTGCACCGACAACCCCCGGGCCGCCGCCACCTACCATGCGGTGCTGGCCAGCTCCGTCCTGCCGGAGCCGACGCCATTGCCCGTCGTGCCCGTCCCGCCCGCGCCCGTGATCCCCGTGCCACCGGAGCCGACACCGGTGCCGCTGCCGACGCCGGTGCCCCCGCCCCCACCGCCGATGGTGGCCACACCGCAGGTGCCCACGCCGCCCCTGACTCCGCAGATCCCGCCCGCCCCCTCGCCCTGAGGACGGCGCCACCAGTCGCTACCAGTGGTCCTTGGAGTCGGGGACCATGCGCCGGACCGACTTGGCCCCGCACCGGGCGGCGGCCGCGCAGACGGTGGCCGCCAGCAGCGGCGCCGTGCGCCGCCCGGCCAGCAGGAAACGCTGGTTGTAGACCGTGTCGGGGCACCAGCGGTACTTGTGCGGCTCGTCGCCGCGCATCAGGCTCAGCACCCGGCCCTCCTCGGCGGACGCGACATGCTCGGTGGACGCGCGCAGCAGCATCGTCGCCACGTCCACCTTGCGCTCCCGCAGCCCCGGGTGGAAGCCGTACATGTAGTCGCCCAGCAGCCTTGCCGACAGCAGATGCAGATTGACCGCCACCACCGCGCCCTCAAGCAGGAACTCCGTCACCGTGGCCTGCCCGGAGCGGGTCATCGGGACCACCGACCGCACCAGGTGCTCCAGGAACTGCGGCCGGGTGTGCTCCGGTGTCATCTTCTTGCCCTGCCACTGCAGCCGATGCAGCTCCAGCAGCCGCCGCAGGGCGGTCTCCGTCTCGTCGTGGCTGACGACCCGCCACTCGACGCCGAGTCGGCCGAGCTTGTTCACTTTGTTGCGCACCCGCTGGGCGCGCGTCGGCGGCAGCCGCTTGACCAGCTCGTTCATGGGTACGGCGGGCAGTTCCAGGCACGTCGAGTCGCGCAGCCGGCGGCGCGGACCGCGCCAGCGGCCGTACACCTGCTCCACCGCGCTGCCCGGCCGGACCTCCCGGAAGTCGATCAGCGCGGTGCGGGCCGCGTCGGCCAGCGCGTCCGCCAGTGCCCGGCTGCCGTCCTCGGCCTCCTTCTCGTCGAGCAGTACGTCGCAGAAGTCGGAGATCGCGCCGCCGATGGGCACCAGCTTCGGCAGTGGCCGCCGCACCCGCATCAGCGGTGCGGCGGCCACCAGTTCACCGCCCCGGCGCACCAGGAACAGCCGCAGCCCGTCGGGTGTGCCGTACGAGAGCCACCAGGAGTGCAGCCAGGCGTGGCTCTGGAAGGGTGTCGCCGACGGGCAGGCATCGTGCAGCCGTCCCCATTCCCCGGCCAGCGCGGCGAACGTGCCCTCGTCGGTGCACAGTTCCACCGAGAGCGTATGGCCGGACGCGGTCATCCGAGGGTCCCGCGGGCGTCCGCGGCGAGGGTCGGGGCGGGTACGGTCGCCTGTCCCGGGCCGTCGTCGTCCGCCGCCCGCCGTGGCCGTGCCAGCAGGGCGAGGCCGCCCAGCAGACCGCCGGCGCACGTGCCCACGAGCGAGGTCAGCTTCCAGGACGCGGACGACGGCTGGGCGGGTCGCATCGCGCGGGCGAGCGGTTCGAGCCGGATGCCGGTGCCGGCCTTGGTGTGGGCCGCCTGTGTGACCAGCGCGCCGGACACGGCGTTGGCGATGTCCGCGGCCTGGGCGGGTCTCGACGAGGTCGCCGAGACCGAGACCATCGGTGCGTCCGGCGAGGTCGCGACCTGCACGCTCTTGCGCAGGAACGCGGCCGGTACGCCCGCCGCGACCTGCGCGTCCCCGAGCACCGCGAGCTGCGGGGCCACCCGGCCGTACGCCTGCGCGAAGCCGAGCGCGTCGGCGCAGTCGACGTCGGACCGGCCGCCTGCCGCCACGGCGACGACGGAGCTCGTCGCCGTGTACTGCGGCGGCTTCACCAGTCCGTACGTGCCGCCGGCCACGGCACCGAGCAGCGCGCCGGCCGGCAGCAGCCACCACGAGGGCAGCCGCTTCACGCGGGCGCGCTCACGGCGCGACAGGCGGGCACGCTGAACGGGGTTGTCGGTCATGGAGAACTCACTTCCAGGGTCGAGCCGGCCAGGGCGGCCGTGTAGACATCCATCAACTGCCGGGCGCTGCACGCGATGTCGTAGCGGTGCACGGCGTCCGGGGCGGATCGCTCGCCGGGCCGCGCCGCCCGCAGCCGCAGCAGCTCCCGTACGTAGGCCCCGGTGCCACCGGTGACACGCCGGGCGCCGGGTGCCGCGTCCGGCGGCAGGTCCTCGACGGCGGGGCAGCTCGCGTACAGCACGGGCAGCCCGGCCGCCAGCGCCTCCACCACGGCCAGCCCGAAGGCCTCCTGCGTGGACGGCGAGGCGAGCACGTCCATCGCGGACAGCAGGTCGACCAGACCGGGCGCGTCGTCACGGGGACCGGGCAGATACGGCCGCTCGCCCGTCAGCACCACCCGGTCCGCGACCCCCAGCGCCCGCGCGGTGCGCCGCAGCACCGTCTCCTCGGGCCCGCCGCCCACCAGCAGCAGTCGTACGTCACCGGGCAGCCGGGACAGGGCGCGCAGCAGCAGGTCGAAGCGTTTGCCCGGGGTGAGGCGGCCCACCCCGCCGACGACGAATGCGTCCTCGGGCAGCCCGTAGTGCATCCGGGCCTCCTTGCGGGCCACCTCGTCGAAGCGGAACCGGGCCGCGTCGATGCCGTTCGGGATGACGCGGATGCGTGCCCCGGGCACGCCCCAGTGGCGCAGCCGCTCGGCCACCGTCGGCGAGACGGCGACCGTGGCGCGGCCCAGGCGCTCGCCGGCCAGGTACAGGCCGCGGACGCCCGCGGTGAGCGGACGGCCCTCCAGCGCGGTGTCGCCGATCGAGTGCTCGGTGGCCACGACGGCCCTCACTCCCGCGAGCCGCGCGGCGATCCGGCCGTAGAGACAGGCCCGGTACAGGTGGGTGTGGACGAGGTCGTAGCCGCCCGCGCGGATCAGCCGGGTGAGGCGGGGCAGCGCGGCGACATCGCGGTTGCCGCCCATGCCGAGGTGGATGACGCGGACGCCGTCGGCGGCCAGGCCCGCGGCGACCGGGCCGGGGTTGGTCAGGGTCACCACGTCGCACTGCGCGGGAAGGTGACGCAGCAACAGGCGCAGCTGCTGTTCGGCTCCGCCGACGCCGAGGCCGGTGATGATGTGCAGGGCCCTCACACGGCCTCCACGGAGCGGCCGAAGAACCGGGCCAGGCGTCGCTTCAGCTCCAGCCGTACGGCGGTGTCGATCTCACCGACGTGGATGCGGGGCAGCGCGAAGTCGCCGCAGCCGTCCGGACCGGGGGTGATCGCGCAGGCGTAGCGGTAGCCGGCCATCCGCACGGCGGCGGCTACGCGCTCGTCGAGATACCCGTACGGGTAGCAGAAGCCCTCCACGTCGCCGCCGGTGATCCCGGCGAGCAGATGACGGCTGTCGTTGACCTCGGAGTGCAGCACCGCGTCCGTGGCCTTGGTCAGGTCCAGGTGGGTCAGACCGTGCGAGGCGATCTCCATGCCCGCGGCCACGGCACGGCGGATGCCGTCCACGTCGAGCAGCGGCTTGCGCGGTCCGAGCGGCTCCCAGGCGTTCTCCCCGCCGAGCCGCCCCGGCAGCACGAACACGGTCGCCGTGAAACCCCAACGGCACAGCACCGGCAGCGCGTCGCCCGCGAAGTCGGCGTATCCGTCGTCGAAGGTGAGACCCACCAGGCCCCGCTCGGTGCCACGGGCGCGCGCCGCGAGCAGTTCCCGCATGCTGACCCCGCGCAGGCCCCGGCTCGACATCCAGGCGAACTGGCGGTCGAGGCGGCGGGGGGTGACGGTGACGTTGTACGGGTCGTCCGGGCAGTCCGAGACGGAGTGATACATGGCCACCCAGACGGCGGGACCCCGCTTGGACCGTCTTCTCGCGGACGATCTGGGATCCGGTTCGGCCTTGCGCGGTGCAGCGGAGACGTCAGCGACCATGACCCAGCTTTCGTGTGACGGAATGACGGAGTGACTGCGCGACGGGAAGCAGAAGAGACCGGGCGTCCGCCGCGTCGAGGACCCAGGCCAGCAGCAGGAAGACGACGCTCACACAGACGCAGCAGGCGGCGACGGCCGCCGCGGGCGAGGTGAACAGCCCCGCGACCAGCAGCCCGGCCCCGGTGGCGCACACGGCCGCGCACACCGGCCGGACGAGTTCGGCGACGACCCGGCGCACCCGCACCGGCACATTGCGCGGCCCCAGGCCGTGCAGCATGAGCAGCGCGGTGAGGGTGATACCGGTCGCGTTGGCCGCGGCGATGCCGCAGGCACCCCAGGGCCGTACGGCCCAGGCGCCGATGACGACGGTGGCGAGCGCGCCCACCCCCATCGCGCCCAGCGGGAACCAGGTGGTGCGGCCGGCCGCGAAGTACGACCGCACGAGCGCCCCGACCAGCGTCTGCCCGAGCAGCCCGGCCGCGTACACCCGCATCACGGCGGCGGTCGCGGCGGTGTCCTGCGCGGTGAACGCCCCGCGCTGGAAGAGGAGTTGGACGATCTGCGGCGCGCAGGCCACGACCACCGCGGCGCCGAGCAGAACGAGACAGGCCATCAGCAGCACGTCCCGCTCGACCCGGTCCCGGGCCCGCCGGGTGTCGCCCTCGGCGATGGCCTGCGCCACCACCGGGAAGGTGACGACGCACACCATCATGGACAGCGACATCGGCAACTGGGCGACCTTCTGGGCGTAGTTGAGGTGCGAGATCGCGCCGGCGGGCAGAGCGGACGCGAAGTGCCGCTCGATGAGGACCTGCGACTGCCGGCACAGAGCGAACAGCAGCACCGCACAGACCAGGCCCGGCGCGAGCGGCCGCTCCCCGTCGTCCTCGTACGTGCGGTCGTTCCGGCCGGGCCGCCCCGCGATCCGCCGCGCCAGCGACGGAGTCTGTACGGCGACCATGAGGCACCCGCCGAGGGCGACCCCGAGAGCGGCGGACCGCACGCCCCAGTGCACACCGAGGACGAACATCGTCGAGATGATCGCGACGTTGTACGCGATGTAGATCGCGCCGGGCGCGAGATACGAACGGTGGGCGCGCAGCGCGGCACTGCAGTACCCGGCAAGACCGAAGCTCAGCACACAGGTCGCGGTCAGCCGCGTGCAGGAGATCGCGAGCGCCGGGTCGGGCAGACCGGGCGCGAGGGCGGAGACCAGCAGGGGCGCCCCGGCCACGAGCGCGGCGGCCGCGGCGGCGAACGCCAGGCACAGCCGCGGCAGCGAGCCCGCGACCAGGGCGCGCACCGGGTCGGGTGTGCTGTTGCCGAGCGTCCGCCGGGCCAGCGCCACGCTGAACGCGGGCACCAGCACGAACGCCATGCCCTCTTCGATCAGCAGGGTCGCCGCCAGTTCGGGCACGGTCCAGGCCACCAGGAACGCGTCGGTCTCCGCACCGGCACCGAAGAGATGCGCGAGCGCCTGATCCCGCGCCAGCCCGAGCACCGCCCCGGCCATGGACAGCGCCGCGGACAGCAGCGTCGCCCGAGCCAGAAAGCGCGCCGAGGGGGCGTCCGCGTGCCGGGCGGCGGACGCGCCGGGGCGGCCGTCCACAGGGAGCGCGCCGTCCAGGTCGGCCGCGTCGTGGGCGCCCGCGGTCCTCGCGGGTCCGGGATTCACCGCGGGTCCGATTCCGCGGCGGGGCCCGCAGGGTCCGGCGAAGTCTGCGGCGGCACGGCATCGCCCCAAAGGGGCGCGGGGCTGTGTCGATCTGCGGCTCCGCCGCGGGGCGCGACCAGCCACGACGTCGCGGCAGACGGCCGACGACACCCCGCCCCGCGGCGGGGCCGCAGTTCCGCAAAGCCGGCGGAGCCAACCCCCAGCGACCACCAGGCGACGACCCCGAAGCAGACCCCCGTCAGCGTGGTCGAGGGACCCCCGATGTCGGAGTACAGAAAGTTCACCAGCTGCCACAGCAACAGCCCGCACGCCGCGAGCGCACAGTCCCGGGCCTGCGGCACCCGCCGCAACCGCCGCAGCGCGCACACCAGAAGAGCCAGCCAGCTGCCCGCGACCGTGACCAGCCCCAACAGGCCCTGCTCGCTCAGGAGCAGCATGTACATGTTGTGCGGGGAGAGCAGAGGCTGGCGCCGGAAGGCCTGGCCGTCGCCCTCCGTGTCGCTGCCCGACGACAGCGCGAGCGAGGCGTGGGAGTCCCGGTAGGCGGGAAAGGCCTTCAGGCCGACGCCCCGCACCGGGTGCTCGTCCCACATGTCGACGGAGGCCGCCCACATGGTGTAGCGGTCGATGACCGACTGGTCCGGTGCGTCGGCGACCTGGGTGATGCTGGTCAGCCGCTCCTGCAGCACCGAGCCGCCCACGCCGAACCCGCCCACCAGCACCACCGCGGCCGCTGCCACCGCCGCGAACACCTTCAGCGCCCGCCGCACCCCGGCCAGCAGCAGCTGCGCCCCGCAGGTCACGGCCGTGGCGATCCAGGACCCCCGGCTGAAGGACAGCGCGAGCGGCACGAGCAGCGCCAGCGCACACACGGCCGCCACCACCCGCTGCCGCCGCGCACCCGTCCCGAGCGCGAGCCCGGTCAGCACCACCACACCGGACGCGACGACGGCCGCCATCCCCATCACGTCGTGCGGCCCGAACGTGCCCACCGCCCGGATATAGGCCCCCTGGTACGAGGCTCCGGTTCCGGTCAGGTACTGCTTCACCCCGACCGCCCCCTGCCACAGCGCGAGACCGGCCAGCCCCCAGAGCACCAGCCGGGCATCGCGCCGGTCGCGCACCAGCAGCACCATCGCGAGCGGCACCAGCACGAACACCTGGAGGTAGCGGGCCAGTCCGGTGACCGCGTCGCCGGCCGTCACCGCGCCGGTCGCGGACACCGCGATGCCCACCACGGGCAGTCCGAGCACGACCGCCGCCGTCCGCGTCAGCGGGCGCCGCGTCAGTCGTACGGCGCGTACCGCGGCCCACAGCAGGACCAGCCCGCAGGCCAGGTCGGCGGGGGTGGCACCGCTGTCCGTCTCGGCCGGCAGTCCCATGAGGGCGAACACCGCCAGGACGGGCAGCACGGGAGCGGCCCGGTGCAGCGCGGGCAGCGGCCACGCGAGCGGTACGGAGGCCGCCGAGGGAGTGCTCACCCGCGCTCAGCTCCCCGTCGGCCGTACGAACAGGACCGCCGTACGCACCAGGATGCAGATGTCCTGCCACAGCGACCAGTTGTCGATGTAGGCGTTGTCGAAGCGGCACCGGTCCTCGATGGAGGTGTCGCCGCGCAGCCCGTGGATCTGGGCGAGCCCGGTGATCCCGGTCGGCATCCGATGACGCTCCCGGTAGCCCGGGTAGGTCTGGCTGAACTTGGCGACGAAATACGGCCGTTCGGGCCGCGGACCGACCAGGCTCATGTCCCCGCGGCAGACGTTCCACAGCTGTGGCAGCTCGTCGAGCGAGGTGCGACGCAGGAACTGGCAGAAGCGGCTCATCTCCTGCTCGTTCGCCACGCTCCAGCGGGTCGCCGCCTCGTGCGCGCTGGCCGGCCGGTGGGTGCGGAACTTCAGCAGGGTGAACGGTCGCCCGTCCTTGCCGATCCGCTCCTGCCGGAACAGCACGCCCGGCCCGTCCATGACCCGCAGCACCGCCGCGCACACCAGCAGCACCGGGCAGACCAGCAGCAGCAGCGAGCCCGACAGCACCGCGTCGAGCACCCGCTTGCCCACGCCGACCCGCCGCCGTCCGCGCCCCGGGCACAGCAGCCTGCGCGGGAAACCCGCCAGATGCCCCGCCCCTTCACGCCGCCCGCCGAGGCCGTACGAGGGCGCGTCCGCGTCCAGTTCCCACACCACGCAGCCGTACGCGGCGAGATCCCGCAGCAGAGCGGTCTTCTCCTCCCGGGTGGCGGCGCCCACGACGAGCACCGTCTCCACGCCGTTCTGGATGACCGCCCGACGCGCCGCCTGATCCGTGGTCAGCAGCGGCAGCTCGGGACCCTCACCGGAGCGGGCGAGGACGTCGAGGCCGACGCCGACCACGCCCACCGGCCGCACTCCGCAGCCCGGCTGGCGCAGCAACGCGGCCGCGACCTTCCGGGCCACCGCGACCGGGCCGACCACCAGCGCGGGATCGGGCAGGCGCCGCCGCGCCCGCCGTCCGTGCACCGCCGCGCGGCCCGCACAGGCCGCCGCGCACTGCACGGCGAACGCGCCGGCCAGTACGGCCGGCGGGAGCGGCCGCAGCGGAGAGAGGACCCCGACGGCCGCCCAGCCGACGGCGATCCGTCCGCTGACGGCGGGAAGCTCGTCGAGCACACCGCGCACGAGGGAGCTGTCGTACAGACGGGCCCGCCGGTTCAGCCCGATCACCCCCAGCACCAGCAGGGCGACGACCAGCGGATACCTCGCGGCCCCGGGCACGACCAGGACCCCCAGCAGAGCGGCACCGCCGTCGACGAGCGGCAGGGTCATCCAGAAGGCCCGCCGCGGCCTGCTCTCTCTCCGTCCGGCGGGCAGTCGACGTCCGGCTGCGGGGCCGCGCGGGGCGAGAACGGAGACAGAGCGCTCTGCCGCCCGCGGCTGCTGCCCCGTACGAGGGGGAACGGTACTTTCCGCAGTCATCAGGTGATGCACTTCCTGCTCTAGTTGGGTACGGCGGCCGGCGCGACAACGACGCCGAGCGGTTCGCCGAGCAATTCGCGGTACACGTCGGTCACGGCGTCCGCCGCCTGCCGCAGGTCGTGAGCGGCGAGCACATGCCGGCGGCCCTGCGCGCCCAGCGCCGTGCGCAGCGGCTCGTCCCGCAGCAACGCCGTCAGCGCCCCCGCCAGCGCACCGGGGTCCTCCGGCGGCACCAGGCAGTACGGCAGCTGCTCGGGCGGCAGGCTCTCGCGCGCCCCGTCCACGTCGGTGACCACGACCGGCCGGGCGCACGCCATCGCCTCCAGCGGGGCGAGCGCCATGCCCTCCCAGCGGGACGGCAGGACCACGACGTCGGCGGCCCGGTACCAGGGGGCCGCGTCGGGCGCGGCGCCGGCGAACACCACCGAACCGGGGGCACGGCAGCGCAGCCGGTCCGCGTCCGGGCCCTCGCCGACCAGCACCAGCCGGGCCCCGGCCACCTGCCGTTCCACCTCGGGCCAGGCGCGCAGCAGCACGTCCTGTCCCTTCTGGCGGCACAGCCGGCCCACGCACACGACGAGCGGCCCCGGCCCGGACCACGAGACGTCCCCCTCCGGCCGGAACCTGAGCGTGTCCACACCGTTGGGGACCACCCGCCATGGGGCGCTGATCCCGCACCGCTCCCCGGTCCGCCGCTCCGCCTCGCTGACGCACACGACGCGCGTCGCCCACCGCGCCCCCGACCGCTCCCAGCCCAGCGCCAGACGCGCGACGACTCCCTCGGCGGCCTCGAACGACCAGGCGTGCGGCTGAAAGACGGTCGGGAGAGCGCCGCGTACGGCCAACCGGGCCACGAGTCCCGCCTTCGCGCTGTGCGCGTGCACCAGCTGCGGCCGCACCTCGCGCAGGATCCGCGTCAACCGCCGTACCTCGCCCGGAAGTCGGTGCCCCGGCGAGCGGGTCGCGTCCCAGCGGAGCACCGTGCAGCCCGGCGCGCGCAGAGCGTCCGTCAGCATGCCGCCCTCCGGACAGGCCACGGTCACCCGCAGCCCCGCGGCGAGCTGAGCCGCCACCAGGTCCGCCACGACCCGCGCGACACCGCCCTCGACGGGCTGGGTGACATGCAGGACGTGCGGCACGCGTGGGGAAAAACGCATGGGACAGGATGCCCTTCCGAACAAAAGAGTCCGAGCCGGGGCCAGGACGTGCGGCTCGTGCTTCTTGATATAAAAACCCGCACCCGTTCGAGAGCGTGAGGTTCGTTGTTCAACCGGCATCGCTGAAATCACGAGGTGAGTCACTCTAGCCGCTCAACCGTATTTATCTGCGAACCGGTCATCTGTGTCGGAATGGTGGCGTTTCCATGAGCTATTTGTCGCCCCGGATCACCCATTTGGAGTTACGCCAACGGCAACAGGGTTTCCCGGAAGCCGCACCCTCGTTAGGCCGCTCGAAGACGACTTACGAAAGAAAGGCACACGATGAAGACTCTGAAGGCTGCCGCCGTCGTAGCCGGTTCCCTCGCCATTGCCGGTGTCGCCGTGCCCGCCGGCGCGGCGGACATGCCGGCCGCGGGCCTCGTGGACAGCGGGAAGACGGTCGCGAGTGGCGTCCCCACGGCAGCCAAGGTGTCGACGGGCTTCGTGGGCGACAACGTCGGCCAGGTGGCGCAGAGTGTGAAGGACAGCGTCAAGGGCAGCATGAAGGAGGCGGGCATGAAGGGCCCCGTCGTCGGTGGCACCCTGCCGAACCCCGCCCTGCCGGCGACCGCCGACAGCAAGCTGCTGGGCGGGCTTCCGGTCGGCAAGTAGCCGGCCCAGGAAGGCACGGCGACAACCTCGCCGCCCATGCGATCCACGATTCGGGTCGGCTCCGCATTCCTCGGAGTCGGCCCTTCGGCATATGCGTCCGCACCTCGCGCATTGGGCCAAACGATGGATTCGGGGTGACCGCAGGCGCCGGGGCGCCGTTGTGCTCATTGGAATGACCCGGTGGAGCGCCTTTCCCTCCTTGTTGGCGCGCTCTTCGGCGGCCTCCTCCTGATCGCGGGGCCTGTCTGCTGCAGATGCAGACAGGCCCCGCGGGCATGTGTGGCGCCCGGAAAGAAGCCGAAAGAGCAGAGCAGGGAAAAGAGCACCGAAAAGCAGAGTACGGAAAAGCCGACGGCGGCCCACCGGAGTTCCGGAGGACCGCCATCGAGTGAAGTACGACTCAGAAGAGCAGGCCGCCCGCGTACGGGGCGTTCTGCGACTGGTCGACGGCCGCCGTGTTGCACGCGGCGTAGTGCGAGTTCGGAGCCACGATGCCACCGAGGACGGCACCGTTGGACCACGGAGCGATGCAGCGCCCGTCGATCAGCGAGCCGTTGACGACGGCGATGCCCTGCTGGGGCTGGTTCACGACGATCGGGGACTGCGAGAAGCCGTTGCCGCCGGTGACGGTGGTGTTGGAGTCGTCGGCCGCGGCGGCGCCACCGGCCGCGAGCACGAGGCCCGCGGCGAGGGCGGTAATGACCGTAACCTTGTTACGCATGGGATGCGCCTTTCGGTGGGGCGGTTGGGATTTCCGTGCTCCGAATTGCTCGGAGCAGGTCAGAAGAGCAGCCCGCCCGCGTACGGGGCGTTCTGCGACTGGTCGATCTTCGCCGTGTTGCATGCGGCGTAGTGCGAGTTCGGGGCCGCGACGCCGCCGAGCACAGAACCGTTGGACCACGGCGCGACGCAACGGAGGTCGGCGACCGAGCCGTTGACGACGGCAACGCCCTGCTGGGGAGCGTTGACGACGACCGGGGACGACGAGAAGCCGCCACCACCCGAGACGTCGGTGCAGTCCTCGGCCGCGGCAGTGCCGGCCGCCGCGAGGACGAGACCCGCGGCGAGGGCGGAAATGGCCGAAACCTTGTTACGCATGAGATGCGCCTTTCCGGGCTGTTTTGGGTGTTGCACCTGCTCCGAGTTACTCGGCACAGGGGTCAGAAGAGCAGGCCGCCCGCGTACGGAGCGTTCTGCGACTGGTCGATGGCCGCCGTGTTGCACGCCGCGTAGTGCGAATTCGGGGCCGCGACGCCGCCGAGCACGGACCCGTTGGACCACGGGGCGATGCAACGGCCGTCAATGAGCGTCCCGTTGACTACCAGAACGCCCTGCTGAGGGGCGTTCACGACGACCGGCGACTCCGCAAAGCCGCTGCCGCCCTTGACGGTGGTGGTGTTGTCGTTGGCCGAGGCGAAACCGACGCTGCTGACCATAGCGCCGAGGGTGAGGGCAGTGATGACCGCGAACTTCCTGGGCAACTTAGTTCCTTCCTCAATTCACGGTTGCGCACGCTTGCATACCAGGAAACCTTGATATGCGCGTATAAGTCACGGGACGGGCGCCTAAACAAGGTTTATTCCGTCGGATGGCGCAATGCCGCAGGTTCCTGGGGGTCGGACCGGAATGGATCCGGAATCCGTATGGCGTAAATGAACGACAATCCCAAAAGGGGACGTGTGTTGACATGGGTCCGGCCCACCGGAGGGGAGAGGGCCGGTGGGCCGGGCAAATGCTTCGTATGCGGGCTTTCGCCGGTACGGCCGGCTCCTACGGTTTCCGTCTCGTCACTTGCTGAGCAGGGTCCCCAGGCCGGCGGAGGTCGGGGCCTGCAGCGGGTGGACCTGAACGACGCCGTTTCCGGCCGGGTTCTTCACCGGAATCGTGGGCTTCTTGGAAGCGTTCGGGTCCATGCCGTCGAGGTAGACGCCCGAGACTCCCGGCGTCTTCTGCTTGTCGAAGGCGCTGCCGTTGGCGAGTTTGCCGTTGCGGGCCAGTCGCGACACGACGTCGGCCGCGGGCACGACCGCCGGGGTCACCTTGGTCGGGGACATGAGACCGAGCAGGCCGCCCGACGAGGCCGGTGCGGCCGGTGGGGTGGCGGCCGACGCCGCGACGGCGGACCCACCCACGAGGCCCGCGCCGATGGCCAACGCCGCAGTGGTGAAAATTGCCTTCTTCATGATTCACCTCGGTTTGAAAGTTACCTCTGATCCGACGGCTGGAGAACATAGCAGTCCAAGCCCTCCGTAAAAGCGATGCGTTACTCCATACGCATGAAAGTCAGAGGGGTGAACAATGCTTTGCTTACGGTGTCGTCAAAGGGATTCACATGGTCGGTGAATCAATTGATCGTATGGTGGGTGCGGTTTCGACCGGATGGGTAGTGTGAAAGAGGAATTCCAGCGGTGCAGCCGCTGCTTCGGCCGGGGCGGCCGCTTCGCGGCCCTACCCTCACCGCCATGACCGCCGACAGCGCCCAGCCCATGCCGACCGCGTCCCCTGCCATCGCCACCGGCAGGTCGCTCACCTGGTCGGAGGAGTTCGACGCCCCCATCGCCTGGGGGACCAAATGGGTCGGCGACAGAACCAGCGCCTACCGCTACGGCAACCACAATCCGGACGACAACAAGCTCGACTGGCTCAGCCCCGGCTGTGTGACCGTCTCCGAAGGCGTGGCCACGTTCACCGCCACCCCGGCCGGCCACACCCTCGAGAACGGCCGGAAGGCCTGGCACACCGGACTGCTCACCACCGAGTACTCCGCCGAGGGCTTCCAGGTGCGGACCGGTGACTACGCCGAGACCCGGGTCAGACTGCCGTCCGGGGCCGGCGCCTGGCCGGCGCTGTGGACCTGGAAGGACGGCGGGAACGAGATCGACTCCTTCGAGTACCACCCGGACAACCCGCACCTGCTGGAGCTGTCCAACCACGTCAACCACGCCTGCGCGTATCACACGGATGCCGACACGATCGCCCCGGACGAGTGGGTGACCATCGGCAGTTGTTACGGCGAGCACTCCGTCGACTGGTACGTCAACGGCGAACGGGTCTTCCGTGACGGCGCCGGAGTGGGTGCCGACTGGTCGGCGTACCTGATCCTCAATCTGTCGCTGAGCGCCGGCCAGTACCATCCGGCCCCCTCCGGTCCGGGCCCGCTCACCTTCGCCGTCGACCATCTTCGCGTCTACCGCTGAGTGTTCTCGAAAGGAGCCCCCATGCGTGCACTGCCCGCACGGCGTTTCGCGTCCGTCGCTCTCTGCGCCGCCCTCCTGGTCGGCATCGCCACTCCGGCCGCCGTGGCGGCACAGGAACGTACCCGCACGTCGTTCCGCGGACCCGTCCCCGGGGCGGACGAGCTGCTCCCGCAGGTCAAGAAGCTCGGCGATCTCGGCGGTGTGCTCACTCCGGTCGCCAGACTGCTCAACGCCGTACTGAAGGCCGACGGCGGCCAACTGTCCGTCGCGGAGGCGCAGAAGCTCGGCGACGCAGTGAAGGACGCCATCGCCAAGGTCACCCCCGTGAAGACCAAGGCGGTCAAAGGTGACGCGCTCACCGCTCTGAAGAAGGCGGTCGACGCCCTGGTCTCGGCCGCCACCTCCGGCGACGCCGACAAGGTCCCCCCGGCCGTCAGCGGCATGGTGACCGCCCTGACCAAGGTCCTCGCCGCGGCGACGACGGCCGGGTGAACCTCGCCGGGCCGTCGATCACCAGGGTGAGAGGGCAGCGGGCCGTTCGTCGGCCCGTCGACAGGGCCGCGCGATGACCTCAACCCCGACCGAGACGCTCCCCTTCCGGAGTGGCTCGCGGTGGCCGGCGCCGAGCAGACCCTGGGGGCCGTCGCGCACGTGCTTCTGTCGGCCCTCGCTCCGCCCTGAGTGCGTCGTCGGCATGCCGAGCCTGACCCGTTGGTGGGATTTCTGGACGATCTGACGCACCGGCTCCGCCGACGTTCCGTGTGGGCACAGCATCGTATGGACGTACTGGTGTTGATCCTATGAAGGAGCGAGCCGTGGTCGTCAGTGCCCGTGGAGTACCGATGGGTGGGGAGCAGCGGGCGAGGGATGCGACAAGGCGCCGGGTGCTCGCCTCCGTCGCCGCTCTCGCCCTTGCGCCCGTCCTCGTCGCCTCGCGCGTCCCGCGGCGTGCCGCCGGCTCCGAGGGTGCGGCGGAGTCGGCCTTCGACGAGATCTACCGCGGCCGGCGCATCCGGGGCGCCCTGGTCACCGCCACCGGACCCCGCGCCGGGGGCCACGCGTGGCAGGTCACCGTGGACGGCCGCCCGCTGCATCTGATGCGTCGCTCCGACGGCACCTGGCTGAGCATGGTCAACCACTACAACTCGTACCCGACCTCGCTGGAGGCGACCCGGGCGGCCGTCGACGAACTCGGCCCCGGGCAGCGGCTGCGCGACCTGGCCCCGGGCCCGCTCGGCGGGCCCATGCACAAGGGGGAAGAGCATGGCGTACGTGCGTAAGGACGTGAGCAGGCTGACCCCCGACGAGCGGCGGCGGTTCGTCAACGCGCTGCTCCAGATCAAATGGCGAGGAGAGTACGACGAGTTCGTGCGCATCCACATCGCGTACTACACCTCCGACGGTGAGAGAGGGCTGCGTTCCGCCCACATGGGGCCGTCCTTCCTGCCCTGGCACCGCCGGTTCCTGCTGGACCTGGAGCGGGCGCTGCAACGGGTCGACGAGTCGGTGACGGTGCCGTACTGGGACTGGACGCGGGACCGTTCGACGGTGTCCGTGCCCTGGACCGACGACCTTCTCGGCGGCAACGGGCGCCCGTACGACCGCCAGGTCGTCACCGGGCCGTTCGCCTATGCGCAGGGCTACTGGCCCATCAGGGAGGGGATCATCGACGCCGTGTTCCTCACCCGGGACCTCGGCCGCGCCCACGACCCCATCGAGCTGCCGACGGAGGAGGAACTCGAGACGGCGCTCGCCGACCCGGTCTACGACACCGAGCCCTGGGACTCCACCTGCGAGGAGGGGTTCCGCAACAAGCTGGAGGGGTGGGGGACCGGGGAGGACGGCGCCGCCCTGCACAATCACAACCTCGTCCACCGCTGGGTCGGCGGTGCCATGGTCGGCGGCGCCTCCGTCAACGACCCCGTGTTCTGGCTGCACCACGCCTTCGTGGACCTGCAGTGGACCCGCTGGCAGGAACGGCACCGGAACGGCGCACCGTACTATCTGCCGACCTATCCGCCCGGCCCCCGCAGCGGGCAGCGCGGGCGCATCGTCGCCCGGCACGAGCCGATGCCGCCGTGGAGCGTGACGCCGGACGAGATGGAGGACGTGAGCCAGATCTATCGGTACGCCTGACCGTGCCCCGCGGGAGCTGCTCGTCTCAGCTCAGTCGGCGTACCGGTGACCCGTCCAGGAAGGCCTGGATGTCCTCCACCGCCTCCCGGTAGTACGTCTCGTAGTTCGCCCGCGACACATAGCCGAGGTGGGGTGTGGCGAGCAGCCGGGGAGCCGTGCGCATCGGGTGGTCGGCGGGGAGGGGCTCGATGTCGAAGACGTCGATGCCCGCGCCTGCGACACGGCCCTCGTGCAGGGCGGCGAGCAGGGCGTCCTGGTCGACGATCGCGGCGCGGGAGGTGTTGATCAGATAGGCGGTGGGCTTGAGGAGGGCGAGTTCGGCGGGGCCGAGCAGGCCGCGGGTGCGCTCGCTCAGGGCCAGGTGGACTGAGACGTAGTCGCTGTCGGCCAGCAACTCCTCCTTGGAGGAGGCGAGTTCGACGCCCACCTCGTCGGCGTACTCCTTGGTGAGGTTCTGGCTCCAGGCGCTGACGTGCATGCCGAAGGCGGTGCCGACCCGGGCGACCCGGCTGCCGATCTTGCCCAGGCCGAGCAGTCCCAGGCGGCGGCCGTGCAGGTCGGCGCCCACCGTCTGCTGCCAGGGGCCGCCGGAACGCAGGGAGTTGCTCTCCTCGACGATGCCGCGGGCGAGGCCGAGGAGCAGGGCCCAGGTCAGTTCGACCGGCGGCGTCGAGGTGCTCGCCGTGCCGCACACGGTGATGCCCTGCGCCTCGGCGGCGGCGTGGTCGATGACGCTGTTGCGCATGCCGGAGGCGACGAGCAGCTTCAGCCGGGGCAGGCGGGTGAGCAGTTCGGCCGGGAAGGCGACGCGTTCGCGCAGGGTGACGACGATGTCGAAGTCGCTCAGGGCGGAAGCGAGTGCGTCCTCGGTGTCGAAGTGTTCGCAGAAGCTGACGGCATCCACACGGTCGGCCACGGGTGACCAGTCGGCGAGCTCCGTCGCCACCTGCTGGTAGTCGTCGAGCACAGCGCAGCGCAGCCGCACGGCGGGTCCCTTTCGTCGGCGGGGTGGGGTGGCAGGGCGTGATCAGCAAATGGTCGCGCATGAGCGGATCCGCGAGCCAGTCGAGCACGTGTAGATCAAATAAGCCTTTAAAGATTGCGCAAGCCGTGAACCATTACACTCGCCACTCCATGCCGCGGGCGTCCATCCATCGGGGGAGATACATGCGGTTCGTGTGCGTGCGAGCGATGCTCGTCACCGGTGTGCCGGCCGCTGCCGCGGCCGTGTTCCTGTTCCTCGGCTTCGGCGTGGACGCCTTCGCCGGTCGGCCCTACGTCGGACAGGGGCTGATCACGGCGGGGCTGATCGCCGGGGCGGTGGCCGCCGGGACGGCGGTCGGCGATGTCGCCTGGTTCCTGATGGCGGCCCGCGGCCGTTCCGAGCCGGACGACTGTGCGGCAACCGGTGGTGAGACGGAGGTCCGGGCACAGCCGGACACCTAGACTGGACCGAGCGTGACGACCGGGGTGGGACGGGAGAGGACTGTGGCGGCAGACATCGGTGGCTTCGAGGATCCGTCCGCCGAGGTACTGGCGGAGGCGGCCGCCGCCTTCGGACTGCTGGCCTCCTCGGCCCGGCTGCATCTCGTGTGGGCGCTGGCGCAGGGCGAGAGCGATGTCACCCACCTCGCCGACCGGGTGGGCGGGGCCCTGCCCGCGGTCAGCCAGCACCTGGCGAAGCTGAAGCTCGCGGGGCTCGTGCGGTCCCGGCGGGAGGGGCGGCGGCAGATCTACTTCGTCGACGATCCCGATGTCGTGACCGTGGTCTGGGTGATGGTGGGGCAACTGGCCGCGCGTGCCGACGGGGCGTCCGCTTCCGTGCACACGCTGCGCGGGGCCGGTGGCTGACACCACCGCGGCCCCGGAACCGGACCCCGGGGCGCTCGTTTCCGCGGGAAAACCGGGACCGGTCGCCGACGCGGGCTCGGGATCGGATCCTGCGACGCTGCTGCAGACCCTGCGGCGCCTCGACAGCGGGCCGCGGGGTCTGACGGAGGCGCAGGCGGAGGAGCGGCAGGCCCGCTTCGGGGCCAACACGCTGCCGACGCATAGGGAAGCGTCCTGGCCGAGGGTGCTGCTGCGCAGCCTGCGCGATCCGTTCACCGCGGTACTGCTGTGCCTCGGGCTGGTGTCGGCGGCCGTCGCCTCCTGGGGCACCGCCTGTGTGATCCTCCTGCTGGTCGCCGTGAGCTGTCTGCTGCGGGCGTCCGGGGAGCACCGGGCCGGCCGGTCCATGGCCGCACTGCGCGCTCTGGTCGCCACCACCGCCACCGTCCTGCGCCGCGCCGGAGAGGATCTGCCGCCGGACGCCCGGGAGATTCCGGTGGACGAGCTGGTGCCGGGCGATGTGATCCGGCTCGGCCCCGGCGACCTGGTCCCCGCCGACGTACGACTGCTGCGTGCGCAGGGCCTGACCGTGCATCAGGCCGTGCTCACGGGCGAGTCGGCCCCCGTGGTGAAGGATGCCGCCGACGGATCGGGCGGGTCGGGCGGCGGTGTCTTCGACCGGCCCGAGCTCTGCTTCCAGGGCAGCAGTGTCGCGGCCGGGAGTGCCACCGCGGTCGTCGTGGCGACCGGAGCGCGGACCCGGTTCGCCGCGGCGCACGGCCGCGGCGACGTCCGGCCCGAGGCCAGTGCCTTCGACCGCTCCGTGCACGGCATCTCCTGGATCCTCATCCGGTTCATGCTGCTGACCCCGCCGCTGGTCCTGATGGCCAATGCCGCGCTGCGCGACCGCGGTCTGGAGACGCTGCCGTTCGCGGTGGCGGTGGCGGTGGGGCTGACGCCGGAGATGCTGCCGGTCATCGTCACCCTGTGCCTCGCCCGCGGCGCCTCGCTGCTGGCCCGCGCCCACGGAGTGATCGTCAAGCGGCTGCCCGCGCTGCACGACCTCGGCGCCGTCGACGTGCTGTGCCTCGACAAGACCGGCACCCTCACCCAGGACCGGCCGGTCCTCCACCGTGCCCTCGGTCCGGACGGCCGGGACGACCCCGAGGTGCTGCGCTGGGCCGCGGTGAACGCCTGGTGGACCCTGCAGCTGGCCGACCTGCCCGCCCCGGACGCCCTCGACGACGCGGTCCTGGACGCGGCCGACGAGGACGACGTCATGGCGTACGACGGGGTGGCGGCCCTTCCGTTCGATCCGCTGCGGCGCCTGGCGACCGCCGTCGTGCGCACACCGGGACGCCTTGGCACGCACACCCTGGTCGTCAAGGGGGCCGCCGAGGCCGTCCTGGAGCGTTGCGTACTGGAGGACGACGAACGCGGGGAACTGCTCGCGCTCGCGGCGCGGCACGCGGACGACGGGCTGCGGGTGCTGGCCGTCGCCACCGGCGACCGGCCCGCCCGCACTCGCGCGTACACGGCCGCCGACGAACGCGGCCTGGACTTCGAGGGCTTCGTCACCTTCAAGGACGCGCTCGCTCCCACCGCCGCCGAAGCGCTCAAGGCCCTCGCCGACCGGGGTGTCACCGTCCGGATCCTCACCGGCGACCACCCGGGCACCGCCGTCCGCGCCTGCCGCGACCTGGGCATCGCCGTGCCGCCGGACGGCGTCCTCACCGCCGACGGCATCGACGGGCTCACCGACGCCGAACTGGCCACGGCCGCCGCCCGCACCGTCGTCCTCGCCCGCTGCACCCCCGAGCACAAGGCCCGCTTCGCCGCCGCCGTGCGGGCCGGCGGGCACACCGTCGGCTATCTCGGCGACGGGGTCAACGACCTGCCCGCGCTGCGTGCGGCCGACGTGGGCATCGCACCGCGCGACGCGGTGGCCGTCGCCCGGGAGAGCGCCGACGTGGTCCTGGCCGACAAGGACCTCACCGCGATCGACCACACCATCGCGGCCGGGCGGTACTCGGGCGGCAACATCGCCACGTATCTGCGCATCACCCTCTCCTCCAACCTCGGCAACGTCCTCGCGATGCTCGCGGCGGGCCTCCTGCTGCCCTTCCTGCCGATGCTGCCGGCCCAGGTGCTGGCGCAGAACCTGTGCTTCGACGCCGCGCAGCTCGCCTTCGCGCACGACCGGCCGCATCCGTCGGTGCTGCGCCGTCCGACCCTGCTGCGCCCGCGCGACCTGCTGCGCTTCATCATCGGCTTCGGCGTCCTCAACGCCGTCGCCGACCTGGCCACCTTCGGCGTGCTGGAGCTCGCCCTGCGCGGACCCGAGGGGCTGGACGACCAGGCGGTGTTCCACTCCGGCTGGTTCACCGAGAACCTGCTCACCCAGGCCCTGGTGATGGTGCTGCTGCGCACGGGGCGCCTCGCGGCGGGGCGGGGACCCGGGCCGATCGGCTGGGCGGCGGGCGCGCTGGCCGCCGTAGGGCTGCTGCTGCCGGTCTCTCCGCTCGGCTCGCTGCTCGGGCTGACCCCGCTGCCGCTCCTCTACTACCTGCTGCTGGCCGCTGTTCTCGCGCTGTACACCGTCGGGCTGATGGCTGTCAGAAGGGCACCTTGGTTGTACAGTTGCGCAACGTAGCAACCGTGTGAGAAGTGAGAAGGGGTGGGCGGGATGCTCCGCAACGGACTGGAACCCTGGCACCTGCTGGTCGTGGCAATCGTCATCATCGTGCTCTTCGGCTCGAAGAAGCTGCCCGAGGCCGCCCGCGGTCTTGGCAAGTCCATGCGCATCCTCAAGAGCGAGGCGAAGGCGATGAAGGAGGACGGTGCCGGCCCGGCTCCCGCCGCCCAGCCCCGGTCCGACACCGCGCCGCCGTCCGACGCCACGGCCGCCCGCGTCATCCAGTCCTCCCCGGGTGACGCAGCATCGGCCCGTCCGGTGTCCGAGGACAGCACGGTTCGCTGAACCGGAGAGACGCGCCGGTACGGCGTACCGGCCCGGTGCAGGTGGCAGGTGTGACGCAGCCCACCTGCGAACTGGATAACGCTTGCTATATTGCGCAATCAACCAAGCCGAGGGGTGCGCCGTGGCGCCGCCGGTTGGCGTCGGCCACAGCGTAGGGAGTGGGAGTTGAGCGACCCCTGGGGCGGAAACCGTGGCCATGCGGCCACCCGAGATCGTTCAGCAAGCGTTCCCCGTCAGCGCGAGTCCGATGACGGCATGTCCCGCCCGCCGCACGGGGGCCGGGCGGCCGCCCGGCAGGCGCAACGTTCCCGCGGGCGCGGCACGGGCCGCCGGGCCAAGCCCGTCGCCCGGCGCAAACGGATCGCCCGCATAGCCCTGTTCACGGTGGCGGCGCTGATCCTGGTCACCGCCGGAGCCGGTGCCTGGCTGTACGAGCATCTGAACGGCAACATCAAGAGCGTCGCGATCGACGACGGTGCCGGCGGGCAAGAGAAGGCCGACGCCTTCGGGCGGACCCCGATCAACATCCTGGTGATCGGCTCCGACGGCCGGAACAACGCGGCCGACTGCAAACTGGGCGGCGGCTGCGGCTCGGCGAGTGCGACCGTCGGGCACAACGCGGACGTGGAGATGGTGGTGCATGTCTCCGCCGACCGCTCCAACGCCACCGTGATGAGCGTCCCGCGCGACACCATGACGCACGTCCCGGCCTGCAAGGACCCGGACTCCAGTCAGTCGACGGCCGGCTACTACGGGCAGATCAACAGCGCGCTGCAGTACGGCGCTGCCTGCCAGGTCAAAACCATTCACCAGCTCACCGGCATCACCATCGACCACTTCGTGATGCTCGACTTCGCCGGCGTGGTGAAGATGTCCGACGCGGTCGGCGGTGTGTCGGTGTGCGTCAGCGACAACGTCTACGACACCTACTCCCATCTGAAGCTCGCCAAGGGCACCCACACCCTCCAGGGCGATGCGGCGCTGGAGTTCGTCCGCTCCCGGCACGGCTTCGGCGACGGCAGCGACCTGGGCCGTACCGTCTCCCAGCACCTCTTCCTCAGCGCCATGATCCGCAAGTTCAAGAGCGCGGGGACCCTCACGGACCCGGGCAAGGTGTACTCCCTGGCGGACGCCGCCACCAAGGCGCTGACCGTGGACACCGGACTGGGCAGCGTCACCAGGCTCGTGGACCTGGCGACCGATCTGAACAAGGTCCCGTCCAAGCGGATGACGTTCACCACGATGCAGACCGCGGCCGACCCGACCAACGCCAACCGGGTCGTGCCCGCGGCCTCCGCGAAGTCGCTGTTCGCGACCATCGCGAACGACCAGTCCCTGACCTCGGGCAGCGGCACGAAGAAGCCGTCCTCTGCCTCCCCGTCCGCGTCGGCGGCGGCCACCGTGCCGGCCTCCGAGGTCGCCGTACAGGTCGAGAACGGCACCACCACCGGCGGACGCGCCTCCCTGATCGCGCAGGCCCTCCTCAGCAAGGGCTTCAGCTCGAACACCACCACGGGCAACGCCCCCGCGCAGTCGTCGAGGACGACGATCACCTACGGCCCCGGGCAGCAGGCCGAGGCCCAGACGGCGGCCTCCGCCCTCGGACTGCCCGCCTCGCACCTCACCCAAGGCAGCAGCAGCGGCGTGGTCCTCGTCATCGGCAGCGACTGGCCGAGCGGCACGGCGTACGGCTCCTCGGGCGGCTCGTCGGCCGCCCCCGCCGACACCCACGCCGCGGTCGCCGACGCGCACGCCCAGACCGCCGACAAGGCCAAGACCTGCGCGAAGGTCAGCCCCTACAGGACGGTGCAGATCAACGGGGTGCCGATGACGCCGACCCAGGCGTACGCCGCGGCGAGGAACAAGGAGGACTCGGCGCCGTGATCGATCCCCTCAGGGGGGCCGGAGGCGTGGCGCGGCCAAGGTGAGGCGCGGGCCGTCCGGCCGGTTCAGTCGGTGTCGGGTCTCTGCTCCGCCGCGGGGTCATAGGCGGCGCGGGCTTCGGCGATGGCGGACCGGTGCCGCTCGGCCCAGCCGACCAGCCCGGTCAGCGAAGCGTGGAGCTCCTGGGCCATGGGGGTGAGGCTGTACTCGACTTTGGGCGGCACGGTCGGATACACGGTGCGCACGAGTAGTCCGTCCCGCTCCAGCCGGCGCAGGTTGAGGGTGAGCATCCGTCGGCTGATGCCATGGATGGCGCGTTCGAGTTCGGTGAAGCGGACCGGGCCGTGGGCGGCGGCGATCAGGATCCCGATGCTCCACTTGCCCGCCACGCGGTCGAGCACCTCGGTGACCGGACAGGCTTCGTCTCTGAGCGCTTCGGTAACACGGGTGTGACTGCGTGACATGAAAGTGCCTCCTTCCGATGACCGGCAAGGTTATCGATGATGACTGCTGTTACAAGTCGTCAACCAAGGGGGAAGACATGTCTGTTCGTGCTCTCGTCGTCGATCCGTCCGCATCCGCGGCCGTCCGCCTCGCCGAGGTTCCCGACCCCGTGCCCGGACCGGGCCAGGTACTGGTGGACGTCTCCCACGCGTCGTTGAACTACGGCGACCTCAACGACGCCCGCTCCGGGCGCATCCCGGTGGGCGCGGTGCTCGGTTCGGACGCCGCCGGAGTGGTCGTCCAGGCCGCAGCCGACGGGACCGGCCCGGCGGTGGGCACCCGGGTGGTGGCGCTGACCGCGGGAGCGTTCGCCGAGCGCGTGGCGATCGACGTGGGTGCGCTCGCCGAAGTGCCGAAGGGTCTGGATCCGGCGCAGGCGGCGGCTCTGCCGGTCGCCGGAGTGGCGGCACTGCGCTCGCTGCGGGCCGCGGGACTCGGGCCGGACAAAAGGGTGTTGGTCACCGGGGCCTCCGGCGGGGTCGGCCGGTTCGCGGTCCAGCTGGCGGCACGAGCCGGTGCACACGTGATCGCGTCGGTGGGCTCGGCAGCCCGTGGAGAGGGGTTGACCGAGGCCGGCGCCGACGAGGTGCTGATCGGACTGGAGGGACTGAATCGACCGGTCGACGTGGTCATCGACAGCGTCGGCGGCCCTCAGCTGGTCGCGGCATGGAACCTGCTCGCTCCCGGGGGCAGCGTGCAGAGCGTCGGCTGGACTTCCGGGGAGCCGGCGGTCTTTCCGCCGTATGCGACCGTCGGCCCCGCCAAGTCGCTGAACTCCTTCGTCATCGAGGGCGATGCCGGCGCGGACCTGGCCGTTCTCGCCGAGCTGGCCGCCGAGGGGTTCCTCAGGGTCGAGATCGGCTGGCAGGGGTCCTGGGACCGCTTCGACGAGGCAGCCGAGGCCCTCCGCGGGCGCCGTGTCTTCGGGAAAGCGGTCATGGCGCTGGGAAGCCGGCTCTGACCGGCAAAAACGCCCTCCCGGAGGAGGGTGGAGACGGTGCGCCCCGGCTGCTGTCATTTCCGGGGGACCTTTGGTTGATCACCGCCCCTCCCTCGTGCCTTCACCCCGGCGCATGGGGGCAAGGCGAAGGCATGTTCGCGGCCCCTCAGTCGATACAGAACTCGTTGCCCTCGATGTCCAGCATCGGGATGCACGCATCATCGCCGTCATACAGCGTGCGCACGTGCACCGCACCGAGTGGGACCAGTCGTGCGCATTCCGTCTCGAGTGCGGCGAGGCGCTCTTCACCCACGAGGCCGGTGCCGACCCGCACATCAAGATGCACCCGGTTCTTCGCGGCCTTCCCCTCGGGGACACGCTGGAAGTACAGCCGCGGGCCCACATCTGAGGGATCGACGCAGGCGAACCAGGAATCCCGCTGCTCAGGTGGCTGCGAGCGCTTGAAATCGTCCCAAGTGGCAAACCCCGCCGGTGGCGGCGGTATGACGTAGCCCAGCACCTCGCACCAGAAACGAGCGAGCCGCTCAGGTTCTGCGCAGTCGAAGGTGACTTGGAACTTCTTGATCGGTGTCATCGGGTAACTGTATGGGCACGTGCCGACACCGAGACTCCGGGCGCCATTTTCGTGTTCCGTGCGGATCGAGGTCTCGCTCGCGAGGCGTGAGCCGGTGACGGGCGGTGGGTGTCCGCGACCGGGAGCGGAACCACCCTGCCTCCGGCGCAGGCCAGGGCGGACGCGGCACTACCGGTCGTGCAGGATCCCGGGCCGGGTGACGGGCACGATGGTGATCAAGCCGTCGGGGCCCTTGAAGTCGTCGGAGCTGGTGGAGAAGAGGGGGAGTCCCTCGGCCGGCCGCGATGGTGGCGATCATCAGATCGGCCACACGGTGACGGGGCTTGCGGCCTGTGGAGACGACAGCGGCACAGATTCTGCCGTAGAGGCGCGCCGCCTCCACGTCGAAGGGGATGGGATCGAATTCATTTTCGGCGCGCTGCAGGAGGTCCATGCGGCGGGCCCGCTCGGCGTGTTCGTCGGAGCCGCTCTGCTCGCCGCCGCGCACCTGGTGGGGGCCTGCGGAGAGTTCCGCGAGGGTGATGGCGCTGATGGCCATCTCGGCAGATAGCTCGTGGGCGTCGATCCACTTGCGCAGGATCATGATGCCGCTGTCGAGCAGTCCTTGCTCGTGCTCAACGGGCATACGGGTCGTCCAACTCCTGCTCGACGACGGCGTCCTGGTCGTCGCGGAAGGCGTCCAGCGAGACGTCGGGGGCGGTACGTGACACGGCCGCGAACTCGGCACGAGGAACGAAGCGACGGCGGCGGCGGAGCGGGATCAGCTCGCCGACACGATGCCCGCCGCGGGCGACGGCGAACGCCTGTCCGCTCTGGACGGCGTCCAGGATCTTCGGCCGGGGCTTCGTCGTGCCGCGCCATACCCGCTCTGACCAGCAAAAACGCCCTCCCGAAGGAGGGCGGAGACTGGGCGCCCCCGGCAGGACTCGAACCTGCGGCCAAGCGCTTAGAAGGCGCCTGGTGAGGGCACGTCTGCTGTGCCTCTGACCTGGTCTTACGTCATGTCTTGACCTGCCGTCAGCGAATATTCCGGCGTTTTCGGGAAGAAACCCAGCTGGTCCCGACTACTTCTGGGTGTGTGACGGTCCGGAGTGCGGCGCTTCGAGCTCGGCGCGACTTAGGGCACGCGGAGGGCGCAGAGGGACCGAAGAGGTCCGGATAAGCAACAGACCCCCATGCCGCCGACGTCGGGTTTCACGGTGGCGAGAATCGAACTCGCGCTCTCAGCTTGGGAAGCGATGGCGCTTGCGGAGCCGGATGGCTTCTGACCAGGGCGTATGTTCTCTGGCGTGGCGTCCGAGGGTGCAGGATCGCATCCTGTTGTCGCTTCGTCCGGTGTCAGGAGAGACCCTGCTTCCAAGCCCTCCTCGAACCTGCGGAGAGGAGTTTTCGTCTGCCGTCTTTTCCATAATTTTCCGTGCTGACACGTTTCAACAACACGGGCACGCAGCGTGGCCTCAATCATGCGAAATTTCCCCAATTTGCCAAGATTGCCATAGCTCCTAGTTTCTGGCCAACCGCCGACACTCTGAATCCACCCCGCGCCATTTCACCTGCAAAGAGACAGCCCCTGAGGGTTGACGCAAGCATCGAATCAGCCATTCCCTCACCCCTTACGACTGTGCCAATTATTAACAGAATATTAAATGCCTTGCGCGCCTCCCCGGCAGGCGCGCAAGATCGATGGATCTCGACAGACCTTCGATCTCGCGTATAGGTCCTCACGGGCTGCAGCAAAACAGGCGGGGGAAATGATCGATCTAGTACATGTCGACTTCAACTTGACCAATGCATGCAATCTTGCCTGCACGCACTGTCACAGCGCTTCCGGGAAGCCTCTTCCCGACGAATTGACGACGCAAGAAATCATCGAAATCGTGCACGCTCTTCACGCGCACGGCGTCCTCAGTGTGGCATTCGCCGGCGGCGAGCCCTTCATGCGACCCGACATCGTTGCCATCCTGCGCGAGGCTTGCAGTCTCGGCGGCTGGCGCGTGTCGGTGATCACGAATGGCCTGTTCTTCAGCGAGCGGCTGATCGCGCAACTGACCGACGAGTGTCCGAATCTCAGCCTGAACGTCAGCATCGATGGCTCGAACCCGGAGACCTTCTCCGAACTTCGAGCTCAGCCCAACGCCTCCCCTGCTGCTCGTGCAGCACTGTTCCGGCGAGTGACGGACGGGGTGAGGCGCATAGCCGCCAGTGGCCTGGAAGTATCCGTCAACACCACCATGACGCGTGCGACCATGCACGACCTGGTTCCCACGTATCGCTTGGCCGTAGAGGACCTTGGGGCCGCCTCCCAGGTAGCCATAAAGTTCTTTCCCGCAGGATACGGCAGGGATCACCTTGAGCGATACGACTTCCCTTGGAACGAGTGGGCTAGAGAGTTCAATAAACTCACTGAACTCAAGCTGTCAGGCGAGATCCCGGAAATGCAACTGTCCTTGCCCAGCGCCTGGGAGTTCTACCTTCCCCTCATTCACTCGGATATTGACGTCACGGCGGCAGAGGCCGCATGGCGCAACCGGAGTCCACTACGGGAACCGCGCTACGCCCGGGATCGCTCCATAGGAGACGTAGCAGGCGCTAACGAGCTGTGCATAGATGGCACTGGGTCGGTCTATCCCAGCATCCTGATGGTCGGAGACGATTCGGTCTACTGCGGCTCCCTGCGAGAGAAATCCCTGGCCGAAATATGGCGCGACTCGGCTCCCTTGAGCGTGCTGCGTGGCCTCTCCCTGGAATCCATCGACGGCGGCTGCTCATCCTGCGGACTGGCAGGTCTGTGCGGTGGAGGTTCCCGATCACGAGCCCTCGTGGAGAAGGGGAGTCTCACTGCACCGGACGTCTTCTGTCCGCTGATCGATGCCCGGCCTGAGCTGGTCGGGAGGACACAGTGACTGCTGCAGTGGTGGGAAAGGGAGCAGACCGTGTACGTGTTCGCTTCCACGACGAGGGGGTTCAGATCCGGACTCCCGGCCGCATCATCGACGGCAATCCCGACATGGCCTCGATCATCAGATGGGTGGTCGACCATCCCGCGGCCCAGGCCAGCGAGAGTGTCACAGCGCCGCCCGGGTCCACTGTCGGCTCAGTCTGCGAACTCCTGGCGTCCATCGCCCAGTACGGCGTATCGATCCGCGTGTGGGGGCGTGCCTGGGCCGAGGCCGTCGCCACGTACGAGGGGGAGCAGGTTCAATGACTCTCGACGTGCTTGTCGTCTCCCCATTCCGACGCGCGACGTTCCGGAAGGCCATCTCAAACCGGTACCCGGGCCAGGAGCCATGGGACTCCCCTCCGCTCACAGTGGCCGGCGGGTTGGAGAGTGCCGGCCTGCAGGTGGGCTATCTGGCCCTGCAGAACCTGTTCGATGCCTGGGACGAGCGGCGGGATCTGCCCAGGCTCCGCGAGATGCTCCACGCGCAGCCCGCGCGGGTGGTGCTCTTCGCCTCGGACTACTTCATCCCGAGCCGCTCGACGGCGACAGTCTTCGGCATGCAGATCGTGGCCAGGGAGGCCCGTTCGGCTGACGCCGACGTCATCATCGGGTCCGTCGGGCGACTGCCGACTACAGCTGGGCGGAGTGTGTTCTCCGAAGTCCCTGAGTGCGACTTCCTGGTCCACGGCGAACCCGAGTCGGTGATCGGGGACATCGTGACGCAGTTGCTGCGCGGTGGAGTCGGTTCGGGCGATCATCCGAGTCTGGTGACCCGGACCTCAATGGAGCGGGGAGACCGGCCCGAACCCGCTAGTACCGACACTCTGGACGAGACGCCCCTGCCCGCCTGGCATCTGCTCACGCCGTCGGTGGAATGGTGGGACAAGTACCAGAACCGCGGTGGGGCCGACCGGCTGCCGTTCAGCCTCCGCACCAGCGCGGGCTGCCGGTTCCGCTGCCGATTCTGTGCCGGCGTTCCCAACTGGCTGAAGTACCGGACCAAGTCCGCCGAGCGCGTTGCGATAGAGGTGGACACGCTGCTCGACGCTCTGCAGGGGCGGGCGTACGTGTCGTTCCTGGAAGACGAGATCTTCACCCGCGACCTCGATCACGTCGTGGCAATCAGCGACGTCTTCGTGCAGCGTGAACTGAAGGTGGAGGGCGTCTACACGCATTCGAGCATGCTGACACCCGAGATCGCCTCCCAGGTGTCACGCATGGCCAGAAGGGTCTATCTGGGCCTGGACAACGCGGACGACGAGATCCTCCGCGACATGCGCAAGGGCCAGCGTTTCGACACGGTCATGTCTGCTGTCGGAATCGCTCGGGCGGCCGGACTCGGCACCCATCTCGAATGGATCGTCGGCTCACCGCCCGAGACGATCGACTCGATCACCACCAGTCTCAACGCCATCGTCTCGTTGCTGGCTACCGGAGTGGTGGACAGCGTGGGGACCTATGTCTACTGCCCCCACCCCGGTACCGAGTACGCCGAGAAGGCGGAGGTATTCGGCGTGGAGATGATCGGTGGCCTCGAAGACATCCAGGAGTCAGGCGGTTACCCCGCTTCCGAAACGAGCCGCCTCAGTGCCCAGCAGGTCTTCACCGCATATCTGATGAGTCAGCTCGCCATCTCGGAGATCCTGCAGAGCCGCGCGCAGAGCGGTCCCGATCGGGCCGTTGGAACGCCGAGCCGGGACGAACTGCGCCGAATTCTCGAAAGGCTTGGGCGGTGACGAACATGGGTGACACCTATGTCCTCGGCATCAGCATGTCGAGTCACGACAGGGCGGCGGCCCTCCTGCGGAACGGGCGCATAGTCGCAGCTGTCGCAGAGGAACGCATCGATCGGCGCAAGAAGTCCCAGGGCTTCTACGCCCACACCGGCGGCAAGACCGTGCTCCCGCCGCTCGCTGCAGTAACGTACGTTTTGCGCGAGGCGGGGCTGCGCCTGGACGACGTACACCTCGTGGTGTGCGGCCGTTCCATCACCACATGTCGCGAAGCCGTCCTCGGATATCTGCCCCTGGATCCCGACCGTGTGGTCGAACCCGGTGTTCCCGCGCATCACCTCGGCCACGCGTACAGTGCCTACGCCACGTCACCGTTCGATGCATGTGACGTCCTCGTCATCGATGAACAGGGGCATCATCTGCCCGACGGCTCGTACGAACGAGCCACCTGGTTCTCGGGCGACCTAGGACCACTCCAGGTAGAGCGCAGGTTCCTCGGCCACGGGGGCGAGCTCAGCCTGGGCATGTACTTCGATGCCTTCGCTGCCCTGACAGGGCTCTCCGAAGCCGGACTCCCGGCGGCCGGGAAGCTCATGGCGCTGGCGGCCCACGGGGAGCGCCGTGCGGACTGGCCTTCCCTGACAGAGCATCTGGCAGACGGGGACGTCAGGATCCGGCTGGGGGCCATCGACGCCTTTCTTGAGGAGATCGCGCATCCAGTCGCGGAAGGCTACGCAGGTTGGGTGCCGGCACGCCTCGACGATCTGCGTCTCAAGTACCGGCCGATCCACTGGGGTACGCAGCTCGCCGCAGATCTTGCCCGCAAGGTTCAGGATGATCTGGAAGCCGCAGTGATCCACACGGCTTCCACACTGCGTGAACGAACCGGCCGTGCCAACTTGGCCTACGCCGGGGGCGTCGCTCTCAACTGCACAGCCAACGCCCGCCTGCGAGAGGCCGGTTACCAGGACGTCTTCGTCCATCCGGCAGCCACTGACGACGGCATTGCGGTGGGCCTGGCCATGTACGGCTGGATCGATGTGCTCGGGCATCGACGAGAGCCCGTCAAGAAGTTCTCCGCCTTTCTCGGCGCTCACCCCTCGAAGAGGGAGGCGACGACGGCACTGGAGGACTTCGGTCTGTCCTCGTACGGCCGCAATGCCGAAGTAACCGATGTGGCCCTGCTGTTGAGTCAGGACAAGATCGTCTGCTGGTACACGGGGCGATCGGAGTGGGGTCCTCGGGCCCTGGGCGCACGGAGCATCCTTGCCGATCCGACAAGCCCGGGCTCGGTCGAACGACTCAACAGCCGTGTCAAGTTCCGAGAGCCGTTCCGCCCTTTCGGCGTCAGCGTGGACGAGGACGCGGCGGCCGAGCTGTTCGACCTGGAGCTCCAGCCTCCATCGCTGGGTCCGTACATGCTCAGCGTGGCCGAGGTGGTCGAGCCCCGGCTGAAACACATAGCGCACAGAGACGGCACCGTGCGCTATCAGACGGTGCCGCGGGCTGCGGAGCACTACCACCGGCTCCTGGTCGAGATGCGTCAGTACATCGGGGTGCCCGCGGTGCTGAACACCTCGTTCAACACTGGCGGCGAGCCACTTGTGGAGACCCCCCAGGACGCCGTCCGGCAGTTCCTTGTCTCAGGCGCGGACGCCCTCTATCTCGAGGGCACGCTGCTCGAGCTGTCCGATGTTCCTGCCGAGGTTCGCGAAAGGGCTGTCGGCAAGGCGCAGGGTGCCGATGCTGTGGGCCGGCTGAAGCAGGCGTTGCAGCAGGAGGCCGCGGGCTACCCTGACGCCGCGCGGGCTATCGCGTCCGGAGTGAATCTGGGGCTTGAGCACGGTCCGCAGAACCTACGAGAGCACGCAGCGCTCCTTATGCGCCTGGCTGACGATGCACGACAGTTCGACGAGGCGTCACGGAGGGCGACAGAAGTTCTCAGCTGGTCGGGGATGCCTGCCGCGGCTTCGGAAGCAGCTTCACTCCTCGCGCGCCCGACGTCTTCCGACTCGCCACTGTCCGAACCTGCAGCCCGGTTCCTGAAGGCACTGGCGGGCCAGGGTCGGGCGATTCCCGTACTGCAGAAGGTTTTCGCTGCAGCACCGACGCATGAGAACACCGGCGGCCGCCCGTGACTTCGGCATCTGTACCCGTTGAGCCAGTAACTCCGTTCGGCGACGCAGTCTGGCTGGTGCAGGGTCAGGAAGAGGCCCGTGAGGTTCTCTCGGACGCCCGTGCGTTCCGTCCTGCGGCAACGGACGAGTACGTTCCCGGATACTCCAGGAGCTTCTTCCTGGCAACGGACACCTCGTCGCCCAGCGAGAAGGCACGGTTCCGCTCGGCTCTTGCCGGCGCCGTCTCACCGCAACGCATCGCGAGCTTCAAGCAGACGGTGCTGCACCCCACAGCCAACCGGATCGCGGCTGGCCTCCCGGTCGACAAGCCCATTGACCTCATCGAGTCTTATGTACGACCGTACAACCGTCAGGCGAGCTACGCCCTCGCCGGCCTGCCGAACGAAACGGGCGCTGAACTCGCCGCCCGGGTCCAGGTGGCCACGAAGCTGCTCGGGGACGGTGATACCCGACCTGTCGCAAGGGCTTTGTTCGCCGAGGTGAATTCGACGCTGCGGACCCTCGCCACGGATGGGCAACTGGCATCCACCGGCCTTCCCGGCCATGCGCTCGCCCGTGGCCTCATCACCGTTGAGGACGTACCCGCACTCACCGTGCCGATCCTGGAGATGGCGGCCTCCGACATGAGCGCGGCCCTGACGTTCGCCACAGTCGAGGCGGTATGTGCGCTGTCACCTTCTACGCAGCAGTCTCTTCTCAGTGACGCATCCGCCCGGGAGGCAGTCTGGGAGGCGGCCAGGACCCTACCGGACATCTATGTGACGCGGGTTGCCGCACGGCCCGTAGTCCTGGGGGGCCAACATCTGCGGGCAGGGCACCGTGTACTGCTTGACATCCCTTCGGCCAACGCAGATCCCCGGGCCTTCGCACAGCCGAAGAGCTTTGCGCCAGAACGGAACGCGGATCATCTTGCGTTCGGCCATGGTGAGCACCTCTGCATGGGGCGCGAACTGGCCCTGTCGACGGCCGTGGCGGCACTTCAAGGACTGCTCCGGCGTGGGCACTTGGTGCCTATCCCCGGTCGCCCCTGGCAGATCGCGCGTCTCCTCCCTCACCTCAACTGCGTTGGTCGCGAAGGTGAGCGTCTGACGTGACGGGTGCCTTCTGGGAACGTCGCGAGGACCAGTCGGTTCGGCGCACGGCCACCACTGCTCGGGCTGGCCAGTGGACGCTCGGACCGGCGGCTCATCGCCGCACGCTGCACTGGAGAGGCCAGAGAAACGAGCAAGTCGGATGGCTGATCCGGACCGACGAGGTGACACCACAACCGGACGGCGTCACAGCCCCTCTCCCAACCGAAGCCTTGGAAACACTGGCCGAAGGGGACGGTTGGCCCCTGGCTGACGCGGGCCATCAACTCAGCCTCACTCACATCGTGGGCACGCGGAACTACGAGAACTCGGAAAGCGTGTCGCAGGCTGTCGGCTTCGACGAATGGCACGTGGCCGGGGCTATGCCCGACACAGGCGACTCCGTTCAGTGCGTCGTAACTGATCCCGAACGACTCGCTGACGCTGCTGTCTACGTGGGCGAGCGGCTGCTCGCCCAGCACCATGTACCGGGACCAGTACCTGCGCCGGCGAGGTCACAACAGGCCGTATTGCTGGAACCTCCAGTGGCTGCGGCGCTGATACACGAGCTCGTCGGTCATGCTCTGGAAGAGCGGCATGTGCTTGAAGGAGAGCGGATACTCCCGCACGGTTGCTGCGTCACCACCTCCGGGCCTGCCGGACGCCCTCTCGACGACGAAGGTGTCACCTCCGACGAACTGGTCCTCGTGGAGGACGGCGTGGTCGTGGCATCGCTCGCCGACCGCATGACAAGACCGGAGCACCGTGGCACACCCAGCGGGCAGAGCTGGGCCGGATTGCACCATGCCAGGCCGACGGTGCGTCTGACGCACTTGAAGGCCGAGTGGAACACGAGGGGCAGTGCTGAGCTTCGCTCTCGCATGGGATTCATCCGCTGCCACGCGATCCGTGGGGCCCGCTACGTCAACGGGTTCGCGGTCCTCGACGTGGCCCGCGCCAACAGGGTGAGCAATACGACCATCGAATCGCCGGTGTCGCTCAGGCTCATCATCGATCACTCTCAGCTCAGCGAGGCGATTGACGCGCACCACCTTGCCGCTCCAGTTCGCTTCGACCCTGTCGGGCGGTGCGTCAAGGAAGGGGACGCCCTGCCGTCGATCGCCAATTGCCCGGCTCTGCTCCTACCTCAGGTGACGGCATTGGGGGCGCCATGACGGGCACAGCGTCCTGGCGGCTGCTCCGTGCCAGCGCCACGACGACTCGCACGATGCATCGACAATCCGGGCGCCTCGGCTTCACCGAAGAGACCGACTTCCGAGCCGCCCGACTCACCGTTGTTGTCCAGGGCCGGCTCGGGGCAGCAGCGGCGGTTCACAGCAAAGAGGTACGGCCTGACATCGCCTCACTCGTCGAGGAGGCCACGCTCGCGGCGCGCAATGGAGCCCCACTGCCGCCATGCCCGGCCCCAGGCCAATCCGATACGGCATACCAGGCAGCGACCGGGTCCGTGCCGCAGCGCTCCTGGCTGCGCGCGCTGCCCTGGCTCGAGCCTCTCGGCGAGGAACAGGTACGCATAGCCTCCGAAACAAGGGACCACACGGGTGCGTCCAGCCTTCAGAACAGTGGGGAGCACTGGCTTACGACCGGCATCGGTTCAACTGTTCTTGCTCGCATACCAGCTGATGCTCAGGTGATGCACATGGCACGTCCGGCACACGATGATGCTCGATGGCTGCTGTCGCCGTACGTCCTGTCGCAGGTTCTGCTCCAGCCGTTACTACAAGCACTGACACGGCAATGTCCGCTCCGGAAGTGGCCCCCTTGCGACATTCTCGACCCAGCCTGGGGCGGCACCACCGATTTCGAGGGCACGCCACGTGCCCCCACCTGCTTCGTACGCGGGTCACAAGTGCTGGTTCTCCCTGCCGACATGGAACGGGCGGGCCGAGAAAAAAGGGCACCGACAGGGCACTCCGGACTGTCGGGAATTGTGTTGCGTGACCTCGTGGTGAGAGGCACAGGAACACATGACACGCATCTTCCGGCGGGGGTTGTGGTGGGTGAGGGAACGTGCGTCGCCATGGCAGAGGACGGAGCGTCGGCTGTCGTTGCACTATCCCCGTTATCTGATGCCGGAGAGATTCTGCGTCCCGCCTTCCGGGCTTTGCCGAACATTTTTGACCTGATTTCCATAGGCAAGTGGTGCGGCCCTTGGCAGCGGGGGGCCGGGCCGTGGACATCACCATGGCTATCCATCCCCTCTTCACAATTACACCACTGACCATCGGATCTCGAAATCTCCTTTACCAAACAAGCCACCAAGGGTACGTTGTTAAGCGCGGGCAATTCAAAAGAATTGCCCGGAAGGAAAAACCAGAAGGAGTATCCATGTCGAGCACGTTGGCCCCGGCGTTCGAGGTGACGAACGTCGATTCCATGCAGTGGAACCGAACCTGCGCGGGCACCGACTCCTGCGCCGCTTTCGAACCCGCCGAGTCGGACCCCGTCCACATCCCTGCCGATGTCCTGGCCGACATCAAGGCGGCCATCTCACAGGAGATCGACTACATCAAGGCGTAGTCATAGTTACGCCGTACCGGGTGCCGCTTTCACGAGCGGCACCCGGTACGGGTGTGCTCAGAAAAGGAAGGCGAAAAGTGGCCGAGGTCGTTGTAATCGGAGCCGGCCCCGCCGGCGCAAGTGCCGCCCTCACTCTGGCTCGCATGGGCCGTCACGTGCACGTACTGGACGACAACAGGGGAAGGAACGCATCTGCCGCGAAAGTGAACGGATACCTTACGCAGCCCGATGTGACACCCCGGGAATTCAGGGAAAGAGCCCTGAATCATCTTGCGGATTTTCCGCATGTGAAGATCTCCTCGACCACGGCCAAGTCCATCCATCGTACCGGCGAGGATATCTCGACGGTGGCGACCACTGGGGGCGAGGTCGCAGCCCGGAGAGTTGTTTTGGCCACCGGTATCGAGGATTCCTTCGACATCTCAGGCGCCGCGGAGCTGCAGGGAAGGGGAGTGTACCAGTGTCCATATTGCCACGGATGGGAAATGCGAGGAAAAGAAGTCATCATCTCAGGCAATGGCCATTCTGCGGCGACAACAGCGCTTTCTCTGCGGAATGTTGCATCCCGGATATCGATCTTCGGTGAAGGGGAAATCGAGGTCCCGGAGGCGTTCGCAAAAGCTCTACAGAGTGTCGACGTCGAGTACATCGACGATCCAATCACGCATGTCACATACGATGATTCCCATGGAATTCTTGCGACCACCGTCACCGGAACACAAGTCGCTGCTCACGCCCTCTTCGGTAACGCGAGGACGAATCAACGGTCTGCTATTCCCAGGCTGTTGGGATGCACACTGACACCCGAAGGACGAGTACTCGTCGATCGCGCAGGCAAGACATCAGTCGAAGCCGTTTACGCGGCTGGCGACATGGCCGCAGTCCGCGATGAGCACACGGAAGCGAAGGTGGCTGTCGCGGCGGCTTCCGGAACACGAGTGGGCATCGCTGTGAACCTCAATCTGGCGTTCACCGACGCTTTCGGCGGACCCGAGCCCTCGTGACCGGAGAGGAACTACCAACGTGACGGACGCACTGTCCACCAGCAAGTCCCTGCAATACCCCCCTTTGCGGGAGAACATCTCCTTCCGGTATTTGTACTGGGCGGGAGCGATATCCTCGGCAGGCAATGGGGTCCGCATTGCCGCGCTTCCTCTGCTGACCCTGGCCGTCACCCGCGATCCCGTGGCAGTGGCCGGAGTCACGATTGCGAACCGGCTACCCTGGGCCATTGTGACCCCCTTCAGCGGGGCCATCGCGGACAGATACGACCGCAAGACTCTGCTCATCAGTATGGATCTGCTGCGCGGGCTTCTCGTGGCGCTCCTGGCTGCCACAATTCTGCTGCATGGCGAGAGTCTCCTCGTGATCTACGCCATGGCTCTGCTCTTGGGAGTCGCAGAGACGATCTTCTCGTCATCCTCCCAGGGGATCCTGCCCGAGGTCGTGAACAGTGATGACCTTCTGTCAGCGAACAGCAGGATCTTCACCACTCAGATGGTGGGATCGACCTTCTTCGGCCCGATGATCGGAAGCTGGATCTATTCCTTGGGTCGCGCAGTACCGTTTATCTTTGATGCTCTGAGTTTCTTCGGTGGGTGCTTTCTTCTCCGCAAGGTTGAAGTGAGGCGAGCGCCGACCAAGAAGAAATCAAAACAGTCGCTGCTTGCCGACATCAAGGATGGCCTGAGCTGGATCGGAAAGCGACCGGTAATGCGCTCCTTCACTCTCATTGCAGGAGTTGTGAATTTCACCCAGAGCGCCACGCAATCAGTTCTGGTCCTACTGGTCGTAAACGACCTCGGCACAAGCGTCGAGGGATACGGATTCGTCCTTGCCGCCGAGGGAGTAGGCGCTTTTCTCGGCGGCATGCTGTCCGCGAAAATTGGAAAGAGGTTGGGTGTTCACAACGTTCTGCTGCCCGGGATCGTGATCACATGCCCTCTCTTCCTGATAACAGGCTACGGGCACTCCGCATTCCTGATCGCTGCGATGCTCTCTGTTAATGCGTTCGCTGGGTTCATGGTTAACGTTCAGATGGGCTCTCTCCGCCAAATGATCGTTCCCGGTGATTTCCGAAGCCGGGTCGCTAGTGTCAACATGTGGGTGGCCATGGGGATTGCTGTCCCTGCCGGATCTCTTGCCGGTGGCCTCATCGCCCAGTGGACCAGCACAAGGATGGTCTACATCGTCTCGGCGGTAATTGTAGGCTTCCTCAGCCTGGCCATCTTCCGCAGCATCCGGCCGCGAGCTCTGAGTATCGCAGTCGCCGAATTGAAAGAGGCACAGGGATGACGTGTTCGCGATAGGATCGAATAACTAGCCAGGGGGATGATTCATCACGCTGGCTGCCACTGGTCTGTTCTTCAACGGCCAGTATCTGAGTCGTGATCCTCCACGATCAACCCAGCCATTCGGGCAAGCGCAGGCGCCAGTTCGAGCAGCTGAACAGTGCTGATTCTTGCACCTTTGAGCGCGTCAAGGCCAGAGACGATGCCCAACTGAGTGGCGTCACGCAAGTCGACGTCCTTCATCTCCGCTTTGTCAAGGTGCACCCGATCCAGTGCCGATCCAGGGAAAGACACGTTGGTCAGACTGGCCCCGCTGAGGTCGACATCACGCAATAGGCAATCCACGAACACCACATCCCGCAGCCTGGCGACACGCGCGTTGACCGAGTCGAACTTGCAATTATGAAAGGCTACTCGGCGCATCTGGGTGCCGAACATCTCCACGCCAGCCAGGATGCTAGCCGCGACCTCGCTGTCCATCCAAGTCGACTCAGCAAAGTCGGCGCCCACTATACGCGCCGTAGACAGCCAAACGTCATCAAACCGAGAACGCCGAAATCGACCTTTTGCAAGGGTAACCGCTGAGAAGGCGCATTGGAGGAATTCCGAACTTCCACCACTCACTTCTTCGAAGTTGCACCCATCGAAGCGCACGAATTCATACGCCCCCTCCCTTTCCAGCTTGCCGGTAAAATGCTCAAGACGGTGCGCGTAGGGAAGTTCGGCTATCTGCCGAGGCTCCAAATTTCGCATGCCAAAAACCGCCTGTCTCCATGGTGGGTTTGAGTGGCATCGCGATGCAATTCCTCTCAGGCAACCGCGCTTCTGGTGTCCGGGCCACGACGGCAGCTTTTCATGGTTGTGTCACGTGGTGCATGGGAGCACAGGAAGTCGCGGTCAGTGCCAACCGTCCACGGACATCTGAGGTCCACCGCTGAGGTAACAGTAATGGGCGCTGGCCGTGGTATCCACGCACTCTTGGGGGATGGATTCTGCATCGACCCAGCGGACCTGGGCGTGTTTGCGCGGTTTGCGGTTTTCGGGTTCGCCGGTCCATTCGTGGACGGCAAAGACGACGGTGAGGAAGTCGTTGGGGGCTTCGACACCCCATGCGCTGTGGATGATGTGGGCGACCTTGAGGGTCTCCGGGTTCACGGTCAGGCCAGGCTCCTCGTACAGCTCGCGCACGGCGGTCTCGGTGATCGGCTCGCCGGGTCCGCTCTTACAACGGCTAACACAATGAGGTGGATCGCTCCTGGCTGCCGTGTCCGGGGCGGGAGTTGAGCGTTCGGTCCGGTGTGGGGATGTCGCCGTGGATCGTGTCGGATGAGCTGTGGGATCACCTGGAGCCGCTGCTGCCGCAGCGCGAGCGACGCTTCCGCTATCCAGGGCGCAGGCCGTTGCCGGACCGGGATGTGCTGTGCGGGATCTTGTACGTGCTGCACACCGGGATCCAGTGGGAGTACCTGCCGCAGGACCTCGGTTTCGGCTCGGGCATGACCTGCTGGCGCCGACTGCGCGACTGGAACGAGGCCGGCGTCTGGCAGCGGCTCCACGAGGTCCTGCTCGCCGAACTCAACGCGGCATCACGCCTGGACTGGTCCCGCTGCGTGGTCGACTCCTCCCACGTCAGGGCCCTAAAAGGGGGCAGCCACGGGACCGTCGCCGGTCGACCGGGGCCGGGCCGGCTCGAAACACCACCTCATCACCGACGGACACGGCACCCCGCTCGCAGTCCTGCTGACCGGCGGCAACCGCAACAACATCACCCAGCTGCTGCCGCTGCTCGACGCGATCCCGCCGGTCCGCGGCCGGGTCGGGCATCCCCGCCGCAAGCCGGACTCTCTCTTCGCCGACCGCGGCTACGACCACGACGTCTACCGCGACCAGGTCAAGCACCTGATCACCGACGGGCACGGCACCCCGCTGGCGGTCATCCTGACCGGCGGCAACCGCAACGACGTCACCCAGCTTCTGCCTCTGCTGGATGCCGTCCCGCCCGTCCGCGGCCGGGTCGGCCGGCCCCGCCGGAGAGCGGTGACGCTCTACGCGGACCGCGGCTACGACCACGACAGCTACCGCAGGCAAGTCCGCGCCCGCGGCATCGTGCCCGCCATCGCGCGGCGCGGAACCGGACACGGCAGCAGCCTGGGCGTCTACCGGTGGGGGGTCGAGCGGACCTTTGCCTGGCTCCACGGCTTCCGCCGGCTGCGTGTGCGCTGGGAACGACGAGCAGACATGCACGAGGCATTCCTCAAACTCGCCTGCTGCCTGATCACCCACCGACAACTGAACTCATTCTGTTAGCCGCTGTAAGGAGGGGGATGGCTTCTGACCTGGGCGTTTGTGCTGTGCCGCCGCGTCCGAGGGTGCAGGTTCGCACCGCTGTTGACCGTGGTTTACCGGTCTTATGGGCACGCCGTCGACTCAGAGGCGCGTGGAGCGCTTCTCAAGGGCTGACGGAAAGCCAGCTTCCGGAGACGCCCCGGTCGGAAAGGTGCCGTTGCAGGAGCACAATGAGGCCGTCCTCGCCCGTCGTCCCCTGGCCCACCGGGACTCACGCGTCACGGCACGAAGGCGACTGAGGACAGGCGAGGTGTCGGCGCGTCGTGCCTGCCACAAGAGGATCAAAGCACGTATCGCCACCGGTTTCCGCTCGGTCACGGTCCGCCACCGACACTCCTGCGCCCCTCGCCCGTCTCCCCGCGCATCCTCGCTGTCAGAGGGCGGTCTGGCCGCCGTCCACGATAAGGTCCTGGCCCACAGTGAAGGCCGAGGCATCGGAGGCCAGGTAGACGACGGCTTCCGCGATCTCTCCGGGCAGGCCCATGCGTTTCACAGGGATGCCGGAGCTGATCGCCTCCAGCATCGCCGCGCGCTGCTCTCCGAACTTGGCATACAGCGGGGTGTCCACCGGTCCAGGGCTGATCGCGTTGAACCGGATGCCGTGCGATGCGAGGAGGTCCGCGTTCCACGACTGCATCAGGGAGCTGACAGCCGCCTTCGTCGCGGCGTAGGCGTTCGCCCGCCCGTAGCCGCCGTGCGCGCTGGCGGACGCGTTGAGTATGACCGAGGACGAGTTGGCCAGCACGGGTACCAGGGCCTGCGTGAGGAAGAAGACGCTCTTGACGTTGATGTCGAAGAGCCGGTCGAAACTGTCCTCCGTGTGGTCCTCGAACGGCCGCCAGTCCGAGACGCCGGCGTTCAGAAAGGCCACGTCCAGCTCTCCGAAGTGCTCACGCACCCGCTCCGCCAGGCCGCGCTGCGCATCGAGATCGCGCGCATCCGCCCGGACCACCTCCACCTTGTCCCCGAGGACCTCTCGCGCGTTGTCGATGCTGGCCGGGGTCACGCCGGTGACCAGCACGTCCGCCCCCTCTGCGATAAAACGCTGCGCGGTCTCCAGACCGATCCCGCTCGTGCCGCCGGTGATGAGGGCGCGCTTGCCCGCAAGACGATTCATGTGTCTGTTCCTTGTCGAGATATGAAGTAAGTCGATGGACTTAGCAACTGGGGGTTGCTGCTGCACTCCCCTCGGCAAGTGGATCCACTTACCGTCGAGGGGGATTTGTTGGTCACGTGGACGTCAGTGAGGTGCCGCGCATGCGTGAGCTGCCGGAACCCACCGACTTCAGCTGACTTGACAGGTTCCGCTGTGATCCTCGTCTGGTCGCTCTGTCGTCGGCGGGTGACCGTAGAGGAAGGCTCGGAAGTCGCGTCGTAGGCGGATGGAGACTTCGTCGATTCCTTCATCGCCTGCGTAGAGGCGGGCGAGTTCGGGGTGGCGATGGTTGCCGAACAGTACGGGCACGTCGAGGGTGTGGGTGGCGCCGAGCCAGCCGTCCCACAGGGTTGCGGGGCGCCTGTAGCGGGTGCGCCGGACGCGGCTTGGTGCGGCGGCGGCCCAGGCGTCGGCGGGTTCTTCGAAAAGGGCGCTGGTCACGGCGGCGGACAGCGCCCAGTGCGGGTCGTCCGCTCTGGCCGGCGGGAGTGAGAGGGCTGCTTCCTTGTAGCGGCGGTGGCCGTCGCCGGGCAGCATCGCCGCGGCGAGGGCTTCGGCCTCGGTCGACGTCAGCCGGCGCGGGGAGCGTTCGTCGAGCACGAAGAACGTGCCCTCGTCGGACGTCGTGTTGAGCCTGGTCGGGATGGCGGAGGGCGCGGGGAGGCCGTCCGCGAGTTCGCCCGCGGCGACAGGGCCGAAGCGGTGGGTTGGGGCGATCGCGGACGCGGCGGCGATCAGCGCACTGTCGTCGAGCTCTGCCAGCTGTCGGACAGGTACGTCGAGTTGTGCGGCCAGGCGCTGCACGACGTCGGCTGCGGGGTCCGGTGCGGTGAGGTGGGGGGTTCCGCTGTGCAGGGACAGTGCGGCGATTGGTGTGTCGGTGCCGGGCATTACGGACTGTATGGCCGCGCTCATCGCGCCTGCCGAATCCCCGGCCAGAGTGACACGGCCGGGGTCGCCGCCGAACGCGGTGATGTTGCGGCCGACCCAGTCGAGCGCGGCCCTCTGGTCGAGCAGGCCGAGGTTGGCGTGGTCGCCGGTCAGTTCGGGGTGCCAGGCGAAGCCGAGCGGGCCGAGCCGGTAGTTGACGGTGACGACGACGGTTTCGGTGTCTTTGGCGAGCGTCGCTCCGCGCAATGCGGGTACGTCGCCCGATCCGTTGGTGAACCCGCCGCCGTGAATCCATACGAGCACGGGCAGATTCGCTCGGCGGTCCGGCTGTGGTGTCCATACGTTGAGTACGAGGTGGTCGGGGCCGGAGGGTCCGGACCGGCCGAGGACCATCCGGGCTCGAAGGCTTCCCGGCTGCGGTGCGGTCGCCCCGAATCGGGTCGCCGGCCTGACTCCCTCCCACCTGCGCGGCAGGGTGGGCGGGAGGAACCGCGATCCGCCCGTGGGACCGGCCGCGTAGGGAACACCGAGGAACGTGGCCACACCGTCCTCGACGGTCCCTTCGAGTTCTCCTGATTCGACGCGCACACGCATCGTGGTGCCTTTCGTCATGCGACCGTGACTCCTCGGAGGCTCAGCGTCTTCTGTGCGGCCTCGCGGGCTGCCGGGGCGACGTGGTCGGCGACGGCCCTGGCGGTGGCGGTGGCTTCGGCGAGCCCGATGTCGCCGAAGATGATCGACAGTTCGAGGTAGTTGATGCCGGACGCCTCGATCTGCGCCACGATCTCGTCGCGCACGGAGTCCGCGGTGCCGACGAACGCGTTGCCCTTGGCGAGGAGCTTCTCAGCGGAGAAGACACCGTCCAGCCGGTGGTCGTCGTTCTCGTGCCACAGGTGCAGGATGCGCTGCTCGAGCAGGGCGCTCGCGCGGTGGAAGACGTCCTCCGCCTCGGCCCGGCTGCCCGCGACCACGACCGGGCTGGAGATGCCGAGACGCGGCCGGCCGGCGACGGGATTGAGCCGCTCCTCGTCGGCGCGGTGCTTCTCCCAGGTCGTCCAGAAGGTGTTGCCCACCTCGGCGACCCGGCCGTTCTCCCAGCGCGTGACGAAGTTGATGCCGTTGGATGCCGCCCACTCCGCGGTGGCCGCGCTGCCGGAGGCGTACCACAGTTGCGGGTACGGGCTCTGGACCGGGAGCACGGACAGCGCCGCGTCGTAATCGCGCAGCAGGGTTCCTTGATGCTTCATCCGGCCGGTGCGCAGCGCCGTCGTCACCGCTGTGAGCGTCTCCTCGTAGATCGCACGGGCCTGATCGCCTTGGACGCCCAGGATGCCGAGTTCCGCTGAGCTGACACCGGGGCCGACGCCGAAGTCGAGCCTGCCGTGCGAGAGTTGGTCCAGCGCGGCGATCTCCTCGGCCAGGCGGAACGGCTCGTAGGCGGGCAGGACGTTCACCAGGGTGCCGATGCGCAGCGTGCTGGTGATCCGGCTCAGGGCCGCGACGAAGAGGTTGGGCGACGGGACGACCGAGAGCGGCGTGCCGTGGTGCTCGGTCACGTGATAGTGCCCGAACCCCAGCCGCTCGACTTCCTGCGCGAAGCGGAACCGGTCGTCGAGCAGTTCCCCGACACCGCCGTGGGCGAGATCGAACGAGTCGAAGATGCCTAGTTCCAGAGACATGAGACGGCCTTTCCGCTTCCCGGTGTTCGTGACCTTCGATCACTGTGCGCGGGAGGCGGGAGGGCGGTCGAGGAGATCTTTCCAGTATGTGGAAAGGCCCCGGGCGATCAGCCGGGGTTCGCGATCTCCCGGGAGATCAGCTGGGCGTACTCCCGCAGCGGGGGGATCAGCCGCGGGAGGTTCGCGTCGGACGCGGGGACGAGCGCCGTCAGCGCCATTGGAGTGCGGTCGATCCCGGTCGCCACGGGCACGGAGAGCGAGGACTGCCCGGGGGAGCTCTCAGCGCGGGCGATGGCGTATCCGGCCTGTCGCGCAGCTTCGACTTGCGCGAGGACGAGGCGCGGCAGGATCTGGGTGTACGGCGTGTGCCTCTCCAGGCGTGTACGGAGTGCTTCGGAGAGCGCGGTCTTGTCCACCGTCGACATCAACAGCTTGCCCGCGCTGGTCGCGAACAGTGGGAGCTCGTCGCCCGCGTGCGTCAGGCGAATGCTGTCGAGCTTGCCGCGCACGGTGTCGATGCACACGAGCCGGTCGCCGATCATCGTGCTCAGCGCGACGGCCGCCCCGGTGCGCGCGGCGAGTTCATTGGCGAACGGGAGGGCGGTCCTCCGCAGCTCGCGCTCCCAGGCCGAGGACACGCCCAAGCGCCAGATCTTCTCTCCCAGCCGGTACGTCCCCGACTCGGTCCGCTCCACGCCGCCCCACGCGACGAGCTCGCCCAGCAGCCGATGCGCCGTCGAAATCGGCAGGTCCGCGCGGCGCGCCAGCTCGCTGAGCGTGAGCGGCGAGGATTCCGCGCCGAGGAGATCCATCAGGCCGAACACACGCCCGACGTGGCTGTTGGACTCGCCGCCGGGCTTCTGCGCCATCGAGACTCCAAGTACGTCCACCTCAGATATCCGCGATGTTAACCAGGAAATCGGGCGTTCACTACACGCGGTCGGTCACGCGGCGGAACCTGCTGCGGTGGAACAGCAGCGGTTCGACGGCCGACTGCGCACGCGCGTCTTCCACGAGGAGGAACGCGACCTCGTGGTCCCCGATCGTGGTGAGTTCGGCGATCGAACAGCTCAGTATCAGCGCGCTGCCTCCGATGTGCACCGCGCCCTCGGGTGTGGCGGTCCAGTCGGCGCCGGCGAACCGGTCGCCGGGCCCGGCCAGCACGCGCGCGTAGTCCGCGTGCTGGTCCGCCAGGACGCTGATGCCGAGTTGCCTCACTGCGCGCAGCCGCGCCCAGGTCCGTGACTGGGTCCCGAGCGCGACGCTTACCAGTGGCGGGTCCAGGGAGACAGTCGTGAACGAGTTCACGGTCAGACCGACCGGAGACCCGTCGACGAGCGCGGCGACCGCGGTGACGCCGGAGGGGAACAGCGAGAACGCGCGGCGGAGTTCTTCGTGTTCGGCTGACCTGACCGGTGTTGCTGCCTGAGTCGTCATCGCTGATCACCTCGGAATCGCTGACACTGTGATCTCCACAGTCACCGCCCGGCAGGTGCCTGTCGAAGAATTCCTTCCGCGGATTGGAAGGCCCGGCACAGGGGCCTGTCCGTCGTCGGCGGCAGCAGCCAGTCGGCGACGAAAAGTCCCAGGTCAGGACCCGCAATACACCGACCGTGCCCGCCGCTGTCCGCGACCTGATCCGCGGCGCACTCAAACTCGCTGGGTACGTCAACACCGCCGCCGGACGCCGAGCCCACACCGAACGCCACCGCGCCCTCGCCCTCTGCGGCATCACATGATCAACCAGGCATCCGAGGCAAACGCCGGAGCCTTGGGTCGCACCCTCATTCCAACAGGGCGCCGTTGCCGGGCCGCTCCTCGGTCGGGTGTTGGGCCGTCAGCAGGAACCATGCCTCTCCGTCTGTGTCCTGCAACGGCCACAGACGTATCTGGACGTCCAGCGGGCGTCCGTCGCGGTGCAGCACCGTGTCGTCGGCCGCGAACAGAACGGTCACCGGCCTGCCGACGATCTCCGCGGCGGACGCAGCACGCCCGCGGCGGCGATTCTGCTTCCCGGAATCAAAAGCCTGAGCTTGACGACCGTAAAGTGCTCGACCTTACGATCGTATAGTATGTGCGTGCTACAGGTAATTCGACTCGCTTGATCGAGCACGTAAGGAAGGGAAGCCCATGGCTACAACACCGGCCGGTGCGCGGGCCCAAGCCGAGCCTGGGGGTGACCCCCCCGACGGAACGGCTCCGACGGCGCACCGACAGATCATGCGGGTGCTCTTTGGGCTCCTGCTCGGCCAGTTCGCGGGTCTCCTGTCCTCCACCATCGTCTCGAGCGCGCTGCCCGAGATCATCAGGGATCTGGGCGGCGGCCAGAGCGCGTACACCTGGGTCGTGACGGCGGGCCTGCTCGCCCTGACGGCCTCGACTCCCCTGTGGGGCAAGCTCGCCGACCTGGTCAGCAAGAAGGCGCTGGTCCAGACGGCCCTGGTGATCTACATCGCCGGTTCGGTCGCCGCCGGTCTGGCGCAGAGCTCCGGGGAGCTGATCGGCGCCCGGGTCGTCCAGGGCTTGGGCACCGGCGGTCTGGCCTCGCTGGGCCAGATCATCCTGGCCGCCATGGTCCCGCCCCGGGAGCGCGGACGGTACTCCGGCTTCCTCGGGTCCACGTTCGCCGTCGCGACCGTAGGCGGCCCGCTGATCGGCGGAGTCATCGCCGGCACGTCCTGGCTCGGCTGGCGCTGGTGTCTGTACGCCGGCATCCCCCTGGCAGTGACCTCCTTGGTGGTACTGCAGCGCACGCTGCGGCTGCCGCACGGTCGACGCGAGGTCAAGGTCGACTGGGCCGGCGCCTCCTTCATCACCGCCGCCGTGTCGCTGCTGATGGTCTGGGTGACATTCGCCGGCGACACGTACGACTGGCTGTCCGCGCAGACTTGTGCCATGGTCGGCGGCGCGCTCGTGCTCGGAGCCGTCTTCGTGCTCGTCGAGGCGAGGGCCGCGGAACCGATCATGCCGCTGCACCTCTTCCGCAACCGCACCATCACTCTGACCTTGGCGGCCTCGTTCGTCGTCGGCGTCGCGATGTTCTCGGGCACGGTCTTCTTCAGCCAGTACTTCCAGCTGGCGCGCGACAAGTCCCCCACGATGTCGGGCGTGCTGACGGTCCCGATGGTGGCGGGCCTGTTCCTGGCGTCGACCGGCTCCGGGCGGCTCATCACCAGGACCGGGAAGTGGAAGGCGTGGTTGGTCGCGGGCGGCGCGCTGCTGACAGCTGGCCTCGGGTTGCTGGGCACCATCCGGTACGACACCGCGTACTGGCGGATCTCGATCTTCATGGCGCTGCTCGGCCTCGGTATCGGCATGCTGATGCAGAACCTGGTCCTGGCCACCCAGAACCAGGTCGCCGCGGAGGAACTCGGTGCCGCCAGCTCGATCGTCACCTTCTTCCGCTCGCTGGGCGGCGCGGTGGGGGTCGCGGCGCTCGGCTCGGTGATGTCGAGCCGCGTCACCCATCACGCCCAGGAGACCGTCGGCTCACTCGGCGGGGCGGAGCAGGTGGTCGCGGCCAAGGCCACGGACACCGGTCGGCTGCCCGACATGGACCTGCTGCCCGCGCCGGTGCGTACCTGGCTGCAGGGCGCGTACGGGCACGGGGTCGCCGACGTCTTCCTGTGCGTCGCACCGTTCGCGTTCCTTGCCTTCCTGGCCGTGCTGTTCATCAAGGAGGCGCCGCTGCGGGAGGCGGCGATCGTGGCGAAGCCCGCACCTGCCGAGGCGCCGGCCGCTCCCTGAGGTTCTCCTGTCGTCAAGCGCAGGGCCCCGAGCCTTACGGTCGTAAGGGAAGTCACCTTACGACCGTAAGGTTTACGGCTTTACGATCGTACAGTCTCGGGTGTAGGCTACAACTGTCCGATCGTCCAGCGGATGGCCTGCTCTTGGCCATGGAAACACCTGGTCGAAGCGGTTTCGAGAGTTCCCTCTTCACCGAAATGAGGCGACATCGTGGTGTCGACAACGGGCAGCGTCAACCTTCCTGCACGGGTCACAAACATCGAAGAAGCTCGCGCGAAGCACGGCTCCAGGGCAGATTTCATGTTGGACATGCTCCAGGTGGGCGACCCCCTGGCCGACGCGGTGATCCTGGAGATCAACGAGCTCGGCAAGGAGGCCAAGCAGCAGCTGAACCAGGGCCTCGCCGACGGGCTCGACAGCCTGGACAACCCGCCGCCGGCCGTCGCCGCGTTCCTGACCCAGCTGGAGACCCTGCCGGAGTGGACCGACCACGAGACGCTGGCGGCGGGAGATGCGGGCGACCTGTCGATCCCTCCGATGTGGAATTTCCTGACGGCGGCGGGCCTCCAGCTGGTCCACGTGTACGCCTCGCCCAGCATCGCCAAGCTGCTCGTCCAGACGGGGTCGCTCACCACCATGTCGCCGCGGCGCCTGGCCGAGACCGCGGCCTGGCGCGAGCAGGCCGTACTGCCAGGTGGTCTGCTGCGCGGCGCACCCGGGTACGTGGGCACGGCCCAGGTACGGCTGCTGCACGCCCGAGTGCGTCACACGGCGATGAAGCACGCCTGGGACAACACCGAGTGGGGCGTGCCCATCGGCCAGGTCGACGTCGCGCGCACCTGGCTCGACTTCTCCGCGGTGCCCTTCCTGTCGGCACGCAGGCTCGGCATCACCTTCACCGAGGAGGAGCAGGCCGAGCGCTACCGGTACTGGTCGTACCTCGGTCATCTGCTGGGCCTGGACGAGCGGTTCCACCTCGCCATCCGCAGCGACGACGATGCCGAGGTCCTGATCGACCTGCTGGACTCCACCGTCGCCGAGCCCGACGAGAACTCCCGGGCACTGTGCGAGGCGACGCTGGACGCCAATGCCGAGGCGCTGACCGCCGGCCCGCTGTCCATGCTGGACCGCGCGACCCTGCGGGACCTCTTCAACGGTCTGCTCCGCTTCTACCACGGCGACAGGTTCGCCGATGCCCTGCAGTTGCCTCCCTCGCAGAGCGCCGGATTGATCCCGCTGCTCGGCGCCGCCGCCGCGCAGTCCTGGCAGCTGGAGCGCATCACGCCGGAGACCGCCGTGCTGGCCCGAGAGCGGTTCACCGCCCAAAGGGCCGACGCCGCCGCCAAGCCGCTGACGGGCCACACCGCCTATCAGGCGAACGTCTCTCCGTAATCACCGGAATCAGCCAAGGCCCAGGTGGCCTGACCCCGGCCGCACCACTCCCCCTCTGAGGAAGCAGCCATGACGCACACCTACAACTCCCTTTTCATCGACGGTCAGTGGGCCGCCCCGCACTCCACCGACGTCAACACCGTCATCAACGCCACCACCGAACAGGCCATGGGGCGCACCCCCCTCGGTGACGCCGCCGATGTCGACGCCGCCGTCGCCGCCGCGCGCCGCGCCTTCGACGGCACCGGCTGGTCCGACCTGGCCCCGGCCGAACGCGCCGACGTCCTGGAGCGGTTCGCCAACGAGCTGGAGAAGCGCGCCACCCTCATCGCGGAGACCGTCACCGCCGAGAACGGCATGCCCATCAGCCTCTCCGTCACGGCCAACGGCTACTCGGGAGCCGGCCTCCTGCGCTACCACGCCGGTCTGGTTCGCGAACTCCCGCTGGAAGACGTGCGCGTGGGCGACCGACCGGGCGAGATCCTGGTCCGGCGTGAGCCGCTGGGCGTGGTGGCCGCCCTGGTGCCGTGGAACTACCCGCAGGCCCTGGCCATGATGAAGGTCGCGCCCGCGCTGGCGGCCGGCTGCACCGTCGTCCTCAAGCCGGCCCTGGAGACGGCCCTGGACGCCAACATCATGGCCGAGGCCGCCCTCGCGGCCGGACTGCCCCCCGGCGTCTTCAACGTCGTACCCGGAGGAGTCGAGGCGGGCGAGGCCCTGGTGGCCCACCCCGGCGTCGACAAGGTCGCCTTCACCGGATCCACGGCCACCGGACGCACCATCGGCTCGGTCGCCGGGCGGCTGCTGCGCCCGGTCACCCTCGAACTCGGCGGCAAGTCCGCGGCCGTCATCCTCGACGACGCCGACATCCCGACGGCCGTGGCCGCACTGGCGAAGGTGTCGTTCCCCAACAACGGGCAGACCTGCACCGCCAACACCCGCGTTCTCGCCCCCGCCCACCACTATGAGCAGGTCCTCGACGTGATCACCGACCTGGCCCGGTCCCTGACCGTCGGCGACCCCCTCGACCCGGCCACCGCCATCGGGCCGGTCGTCTCCGCCCGGCAGCGGGAGCGGATCGAGGGATACATCACCACCGGCCGCACCGAGGGTGCCCGGCTCACGACCGGCGGCCGCCGCCCCTCTCACCTCGACCGCGGCTGGTTCCTCGAACCCACCGTCTTCGGCGACGTCAGCAACGACATGACCATCGCCCGCGAGGAGATCTTCGGCCCCGTCATCGCCGTCATTCCCTACCGGACCGACGACGAGGCCGTCGCACTCGCCAACGACTCCGATTACGGCCTCGCCGGCAGTGTGTGGACCGCCGACATCGAGCGCGGCACGGCACTGGCCCGGCGCATCCACACCGGCACCGTCGGCATCAACGGCTACCGCATGGACAACGCCGCTCCGTTCGGCGGCTACAAGGCCAGTGGCCTCGGCCGCGAGAACGGCGTCGAGGGACTGCTGGCGTACTTCCAGGTGAAGTCCGTCCTCCTGCCGACCGCCTGACTCTCGACTCCCTCTCACCGGGGCCGGGGATCACGAAGCCCTATGCTGGACGATCGTCCAGCATAGGGCTTCGTGATCCC